>CAVELT010000026.1:0-17862 GCA_963616545.1 Dysosmobacter segnis
GCCTCGTAGACATCCGGACTCAGCGGATCGGAGATCACCACAAAGCCGTCGAAAAGCATATTTTTTTCCAGCTCCGTCTGCTCCTCTCCCTGATAGCCCTGCGGCAGCTCCCTGTGTGAAAAGGCCAGGAGACGCCCTGCCTTGCTCTGGAATTCCTCCATCAGCCGGAGAATTTCCGTTTTTTCTGCCTCGTCGACATTTTCACAAAGAGACAGGATCTTCTCCGGGTTTCCCTTGGTATACAGGATACACTTTCCGTCCTCCCGGACAATGGTGCTCATATCCTTGTTCTGGGAAGAGAAGGGGAAGATCCGGACAATGTCGGCCTCATGCCGCAGCTCTTGGTAATCCACGCCGGCCTTGTCCGCAGCCGCCAGCAGCGAGCACTCCGTCGGATTGCCGATGAAGGACCAGGCACCGTTTTCCCGGGAAATATTGGCGTTGCTGTTGATGCAGAAATTGCGCAGCAGAAGGGGATCCTTCAGAGCCTCCGGCTCCGTCAGTGCCCCGTGACTGTAGATTTTCTGCACCGTCATCTTGTTTTCGGTCAGCGTACCGGTCTTGTCCGAGCAGATAATGTTCACGCAGCCGATGGTTTCGCAGGCGATCATTTTCTTTACCAGGGCGTTTTCCTTTGACATCTTGATGATGTTCAGCGCCAGGGATACCGCCACGATAGTGGGAAGTCCCTCCGGCACCGCCGCCACGATCAGCACAATGCTGGTGATGAAGGCATCGGAAACCGTATCCAGATTCAGCTGTCCGTGAAGAATGAACTGCACCAGCTCGATCAGAAACACAATGGCTGCTGCAGAGGAGCCCAGCACAGTGATCTGCTTGCCCAGTCTGTCCAGCTTCTCCTGCAGCGGTGTGGTGGTCTTCTCGATAGAGGAAAGCTCCTGCGCGATCTGTCCGAACTCCGTATCATTGCCCACACCGGTCACCAGCATCCGTCCGTTTCCGGCAGACACGAAGCAGCCGGAATACAGCATATTGGCCCGTTCCGCCACCGGTGTACTCTCATCGCAGACAAAGTCCGCATTCTTCTTCACCGGCAGACTCTCGCCGGTCAGCGCTGACTCATCCACGGACAGGTCGTTGCTGTCCAGCAGGCGGCCGTCTGCCACGATCTTGTCGCCGGTTTCCGCCATAATGATGTCACCCACCACGATGTCCTTCTGGGTCACCAGCTGCGCCTCTCCGTTCCGCAGCACCTTGATCAGGGTATCCTCATTGATCCGGTTCAGGGCCTCGAAGGCCTTGGCACTCTTTCCTTCGGTAATGATGGTGATCACCACCGACAGAGAAATGGCGGCAAAAATGCCGACGCATTCCAGAAAATTGTACTCACCGCCGGTGAAGTACCGGGTAATGTTGACCGCCAGGGTAATGACGGCAGCAAAAATCAGCATCAGCAGCATGGGCTCCGTAGAAGCCTCCCAGATCCGTCGGGCCAGGGACTCATGACTCTGGGCCGCAAAGGAATTGCTGCCGTACTTCGCACGGGATTCTGCTGCCTGACTGTCGCTCAGTCCCTTCTCCCTGTCGGTGCCGGTTTCTGCCAGCAGCGCCTCCCGGGACAGCTTAAAAGCATCCTTCATTTCGTTTCTCCTTTTTCTCCTGATTGCAGTAGACGCAGGGCAAGCTATCGCTGAGATTCATCTCGAGCTTGATGCTCTCGATGAACCTGCCTTCGGCAGGCGACTCCCCTTCGGGAAGTCGTCAGATCGTTACGAAGTTTGCCTGATGCAAACTTCTTCACTCCCGTTGGACAAGGTAGGCTTTGCTTCCAGCAAAGCCTTTGATACGCTCGCCGCTAAGGCATCCAACGGGCGCCCCGATAGCCAAGCTATCGCTGTGCCCGTTGGATAATAAAAGACCCATGCATAGCCCAAAAGAGCTATGCATGAGTCTCGTTCATTAAGACAAGCCAGAGGCAAACCTCAGTATGTTGACTTGTCACGCATTGCGTCACTACTCCCTCATTCATATGAAGTGAGTACATTTAATCACGAAGAAAAGCGGTTAGTCAATCACAACTTCCACCGGCTTCCTGTCTTTTCTTTTTATATTCATACATCATCTGATCCGCTTCCGTGACCACATCCTGGATATTGCTGCATTTCGGATCATAAAAGGCATAGCCGATGGAGATGGACGGAATCCGCATATCCTTTCGGCGCAGCTTCTGAATGCTCATGAAGAAATCATGATTCAGCCGATCAATCTCCTCCAGCCTGTCCAGAAGAATCACGCAGAATTCATCACCGCCGTAGCGAAAGCATTTCCCGCAGCTGGCATAATGCCGGCGCACGCACTTTCCCAGCGTCCGGAGGATCTCATCTCCCGCCACATGACCGTAGGTATCGTTGATTTCCTTGAACTGATCCACATCAAAGAAGAGAACCGCACAGCGCTGCTCCAGATGTGCAATATAATTCTCGTAGCCGCGGCGGTTCAGAAGCTCTGTCACCTCGTCCGTCTGCTGAATCATTTCCAGCATAAAGACATAGCACAGAATACTGGCGCTGCTGAGCACCATATAGTCCACCTTCAGGGAACTGTCATAGAGCTGCACGCCGATGCCCGCCAGGAGCCAGAGTATGATCAGCACAAAGACAATGGCGCCGGTATACTGGTAGCGGCGGATGTTCCGCAGCACCACAAAGAGGCTGTAGAGAATGGACAGGGTATAAGCCGCTATATAGATCCAGTAATACTGACCGTGGCTGTAAACGCTGTTCGCGTCTACGCTGAAAATGAATCCTCCTGCACCGACAGCAAGCAGCTCCAACAGGGCATGCAGAAAAAGAAAAAGCCGGATCCCCCTGCGATAACGCCGGTCCAGCACCATGGCAAACATAAAGCTGATGGACGGTGCAACGGTGAGCTCGATCAGCTTCACCGCTGTGTGCAGAAGCCGCGTCCCGCTGCCAAGCCCCTGCAGGAATACGCCCATCCATTCGCAGAGCGCAGACAGCGCAATGAGTCCGAAGAACAGCTGAAACATTTTCTTCCGTTCCCCGCCCAGAGAATTGCTGCGGACCACAAAAAGCTGCATGATCAGCATGGAAAAGATTTCCAGATATATAATAACCGTATAGTATCGATTCATAAGCTTTCCTCAATCCGTACTTTAGCACGTCAAGCCTGACGATGTAAAGACGGCCAATGGTATTTTACCACTTTTCGGCTTATTTTTCGTAAAGATATTGTAAATTTTAATATATCGTCTCAATGCTGCAGCGTTTTGCAGGAGCGGCAGGCTGCACAGCCGCCCAAAGCCGTTTCCCTGAGCTCCGCCGGCAGCCGCCTTCCCACCTGATACATGGCCTCCAGCATCTCGTCAAAGGGAATCAGCTGCCGGATGCCCGCAAGCGCAATTTCCGCCGCCGTCAGGGCATTGGCCACCCCGGCCGCATTCCGGTTCTGGCAGGGATACTCCACGAGGCCGCCCACCGGGTCACAGACCAGTCCCAGCATATTCATCAGCACCGTCGTCGCCGCATCCAGGCACTGACGGGGGCTGCCCTCCATCAGTTCCACCGCTGCAGAGGCCGCCATGGCTGCAGCAATGCCCACCTCTGCCTGGCAGCCGCCCACCGCACCGGCCACCGTGGCATTCCGCATCGCCAGATAGCCGATGGCGCCGGCATTAAACAGGGCGTCCACAATCCGCGCGTCTTCAAACGCATACTGCTCCTGCACAGAAAGCAGCAGACCGGGAACCACACCGGCAGAGCCCGCAGTGGGCGCCGCCACGATGAGTCCCATGGAGGCATTGGTTTCCAGCACTGCCATGGCATAGCTGACAGCGCGCTGCAGAAGCGGACCGCAAAGATTCCGTCCCGCCCGGAACTGCTGATCCAGCTTCCCGGCCTCGCCGCCGATGAGACCGCCCATGGACTGCACCGGCTCGCGGATGGGATTTTGCGCCGAAGCCTTCATGATCTCCCAGGCCTTCTGCATGCGGGCATTCACCGCTGCCTCACTGCTCTCTCCCAGCACACACTCCCGCTGCCGCATCACGGCGGAAACAGACAGCTTTCCGGCATCACAGAGCCGCAGCAGCTCCTCTGCCGACTTAAATTCCATATTCATCGTCTCTGCCTCCCTACTGCTGTACGATCATCACGTCATGAATATGCGGATTCTGACGCAGCAGCTGATCCACATCCTCCGGCAGACGCTCATCCGATTCCACTATCGTGTAGGCCCTGCTGCCCTTTTCCTCCCGGAACAGCCGCATGAAGGCAATGTTCACGCCGCGATCGCTGAGCGTCTTTGTGATATGCGCCACCACGCCGGGCTTGTCCTGCTGCACCACGATGAGGGCATTGTACTCGCCGGTGAAATCCACCTCCACGCCGTTGATCCGCACGATGCGCACCTTGCCGCCGCCCAGAGACTCGCCCCGGATCGTCATCACCTGCCCGGCAGCATTTTCCATCCGGATATCTACCGTATTGGGATGCACCTCGGTTTCTGTTTCATTGGTGTCAAAGCGGTAGACCAGTCCCCGCTCCTCTGCAATCCGAAAGGAATCCCGGATGCGGCTGTCATCTGCCGAGAAGCCCAGGATGCCACCCAGAAGGGCCCGGTCAGTACCATGTCCGTGATAGGTTTTTGCAAAGGAGCCGTATAAGGTGAACTCCACCTTCCTGATCGGCGGCGCCAGCATCTTCTGTGCGAGATACGCGATAATTTCCGCCCCGGCGGTATGCGAGCTGGACGGACCGATCATATTGGGTCCCAGTACATCAAAAACACTGATAAAAGCCATGCTTATCTCCTGCATTCATAAAAAAAGGGAGAAGAATCGACATCCTCGATTCGCCTCCCTTGGTGTATATCACATTCCTGCATTTTCTTCAACGCTTCGCTGCCGGCCCGTACTGCTGCACCAGCTTTTCTTCCCTGGCAGCCTGCTCCTCTGCCTTCTGCTGCGCCTGCTCATCCATCTCGGAGAACATATCCGCATCCACGACATTAAAGTAAATGTCCTCATACTGGGTATGCTCACTGTTCATGAACACCCGCACATCGAAGCAGCGATTGGTGAAGTCATACAGCGTACCGCTGCTCTCACCGTTCGCGTAGTATTCCTCCGGCAGAAGCTGCGCCGTCTCGTTGACTGCCAGATGCTTGGAGAGGATCCGGTTGCGGACGCCGCGATCCTGTCCCTCCACAAATTCATTGGAGTAGACAATGATATCCGATCCCGCAATGGCGGAGGACTGGGTCTCCAGATGGAAGCTCACATTGTCCGTGATGATGTAGGCCTTCTGCGTCTTCCGGCTCACCGGGTCATTGACCTTGCCCTCAAGGTAATCTCCGTCAATCACCAGCTTCACAGGAGCGGTGTTGGCCACTGCGCCGGTACCCTTTCCTGCCGCATAGGCCGGTGTCATTGCCAGGCTGCTGCACAGAAGCACCGCCAGCACGCCGGTCAGCCAGTGTCCGACTCTGTCAAATATATTCATAAATACTGATCTCCCTGTTTAAAATCCGGATATAAATCTTATAAGAATTTCTCTATTGCACGGATTTAAGGGGATTATAAACGAAAATGGGCGATTCTTCAAGGAATCACCCATTTCTTTCATAGGATCGTAAGCTTTTCGTAAGCTCAGGCCAGAACCTTCACAAAGCTCTTCTTGCCCTTCTTCAGGACCTTGCCGTCCCGGAAATCCTCTGCGGTATAGCTTGCCGCGATATCTGTAATCTTCTCGCCGTCCAAGGAAACGCCGCCCTGCTGTACGTTCCGGCGGGCATCACCGCGGGAAGCGCAGAGTCCTGCTGCCACCAAAACACCCAGAATGTCGATCTGTCCGTCCCGGAAATCCGCCTCTGTCAGTGTGTATGCCGGCATGTTTTCCGAATCTCCGGCACCTGCGAAGATGGCCTTCGCAGCGGAATCCGCCTTCTGTGCCTCCTCTGTGCCGTGCACCAGCTCGGTCAGATGATAAGCGAGAATCTCCTTCGCCTTGTTCAGCTCGGCGCCTTCCCACTTCTCCATCTCCTCGATCTCGGAAAGCGGGATGAAGGTCAGCAGCTTCATGCACTTGATGACATCCGCATCATCTACGTTTCTCCAATACTGGTAGAACTCATAGGGACTGGTCTTCTCCGGATCCAGCCATACCGCACCGCTGGCGGTCTTGCCCATCTTCTTGCCTTCCTTATTGGTCAGCAGGGTGATGGTCAGGGCATGGGCATCCTTGCCCAGCTTCTTCCGGATCAGCTCGGTACCGGCCAGCATGTTGGACCACTGGTCATCGCCGCCGAACTCCATGTTGCAGCCGTACTTCTGGTAGAGCTGATAGAAGTCATAGCCCTGCATCAGCATGTAGCTGAACTCCAGGAAGGAAAGTCCCTTCTCCAGACGGTTCACATAGCAGCGGGCCCGCAGCATGTCGTTCACGGAGAAGCAGGGACCGATTTCCCGCATGAAATCCAGGAAATTCAGGTTTCTCAGCCAGTCGCCGTTGTTCACCAGCATGGCCTTGCCTTCACCAAATTCGATAAAGCGGCTCATCTGCTTCCGGAAGCAGTCACAGTTGTGATCGATCTGCTCCACCGTCATCATCTTCCGCATGTCGGTCCGACCGCTGGGGTCGCCGATCATGGCGGTGCCGCCGCCCACCAGGGCGATGGGCCGGTTGCCGGCCTGCTGCAGGCGCTTCATCAGACAAAGTGCCATGAAGTGTCCCACATGCAGAGAATCCGCAGTCGGATCAAAGCCGATATAGAAGGTGGCCTTTCCGTTGTTCACCATCTCCCGGATCTCTTCCTCATTGGTGACCTGGGCGATCAGTCCTCTGGCCACCAGCTCTTCATATACTCCCATCTTCACTTCTCCTCTGCCTTAAAAATCCGTCTGTGCCACATACTCGTAAACGCAGTCCACCAGACGCTCCGTGTCCTCCCAGCCGATGCAGGCATCGGTGATGGACTTTCCGAAAATATGCTCCTCTACCTTGCAGTTGCCCTCCAGCAGATAGGACTCCACCATGAGACCCTTCACAAAGCCGGCCAGCTCCTGGGAATACTTTCTGGAGTGCATGATCTCCTGTGCGATCCGGAGCTGCTCCTTGTAGTGCTTCGCAGAATTGCAGTGATTGGTATCCACCACGCAGGCCGGGTTCTCCAGCTTCTTCTCATTGTAGAGATTCAGCAGCAGCTTCAGATCCTCATAGTGATAATTCGGATGCATCTGTCCGTGCTTGCTCTGGGAGCCGCGCATGATGGCATGGGTATAGGGATTTCCGTCGGACTGCACCTCCCACTCCCGGAAAATGAAGTCGTGCCCGTGCTGACCGGCATAAATGGAGTTCAGCATAACGCCCAGGTCGCCGGAGGTGGGGTTCTTCATGCCGCAGGGCACGTCAATGCCGCTCGCCACGAGACGATGCTGCTGGTTCTCCACCGAACGCGCGCCCACCGCAATATAGCTCATGATATCGGAAAGATACCGGAGATTGTCCGGATAGAGCATCTCATCCGCCGTGCTGTAGCCGGTCTGCCGCAGCACCTCCATATGGAGCTTGCGGATCGCCGCGATGCCGGAGGCCACATTAGCACCCTTTTCCGGATCCGGCTGATGCAGCATGCCCTTATAGCCCTCTCCTGTGGTACGGGGCTTGTTGGTATATACCCGGGGCACAATAAAAATCTTGTCCTTTACCTGCTCGCCCAGCTCCTTCAGCTTGTTGCAGTACTCCAGAACCGGATCCGGATGATCTGCAGAACAGGGTCCGATCACCAGCAGAAATTTCTTCGAGTCGCCCCGGAAAATCGCCTTGATCTCCTCGTCTCTCTCAGCCTTGATTCTGGCAAGCTCTGCCGGAAGCGGATACTGTTCCCGAATCTCTGCGCTGGACGGAAGCTTGCTTCTGAATTCAAATCCCATG
This sequence comes from Dysosmobacter segnis, assembly GCA_963616545.1. GTDB lineage: Bacteria > Bacillota > Clostridia > Lachnospirales > Lachnospiraceae > Oribacterium. The sequence goes on from CAVELT010000026.1 coordinate 7,914, forward strand.
ACCTATCTAACTCCTTTGCCATTATCCTTTTTATTACGCCGTTTGACAGCCTATAGCAATCCAGTATAGGCGAAGTTTATCCTTTTTTCAAGTACAGCGGGGTAATGTCTGCGATTCCGAAATGCCGCCCTCGCCTAGTCCTCTCTCGCGCAGAGGATATCGTGGTTGATCTCCCGGTAAAAGCCCCGGCGGATCTCACTGTACTGCCCCTTGTAGCGGCCCATCAGGTACATAAGCTTTGTGAGCGTCGCCTCCAGCGTCATGTCATAGGCCTCGATGAGCTGAAAATCCTTCTTGACCCGCTGTCCTACCTGATAAATCTCCATGTTGGAGCCCTCGTTCACCACCTGGGTCGCCATCACGATGAACTTGCCCTTCTCGGCCCAGCGCTCCATTTCCTGATAAAACTTCTCCAGCATGCGGTCGGGAATGCCGCCCACACCGAAGCTCTCGATCACAATGCAGTCGTAATTTTCAAAAAGATAGGACAGCATCTCCGGCCGCGCCCCGGGGATCATCTTCATCACACAGATGCTGTCGGACACCTCCTCCTGGAAGCGCACCGGCTCCCGCATGGGCTCGTAGGGGATATAACGGATGATCCGTGTATCCTGTATACGGGCCAGCACCGGGAAATTCACGCTGTGGAAGGCATTGAAGGAGCGGGCCATCATTTTCTTCGCCCGCGTGCCGGCAATCACATTGCCGTCAAAGACCAGCACCACATTGTCGGAATAGTCATCGCAGGCATAGTAAATGCTGTCCCGGAGATTGGCCTTCGCATCCGTGCCGTCCATATTGATCGGCTTCTGGGAGCCGGTGATGACGATGGGCTTCCGGGAATTCTGGATCATATAGCTGAGGGCCGCCGAGGTATAGGCCATGGTATCGGTGCCGTGGGTGATGACGAAGCCGTCATAGCGGTCGTAATTTTCCTTGATGGCCTGTACGATCAGGGTCCAGACCTCCGGACTCATATTGGTGGAATCCAGATTGCAGACCTGCTGCACATCGATGGCACAATACTTCTCCACATCCGGCACAAACTCCAGGATCTCCGGCGCCGTCAGGGCCGGCTTCAGGCCGTCTCCTGTCTGCTTCGAGGCAATGGTGCCGCCGGTGCCCAGCAAAAGAATTTTTTTCATGCGCATACTCCCCTGTTCTGCTTCATTCAGCAGCTCTCACCGTTTTTAAAACGGCGCATCATCTCATTGGTCAGGCTGAAATCATCCGGCTGCAGCACAATGTCCTCCCGCCTTGTCCACTCCGCGAGCTTCAGCTCATTGCTGTCCATGCGGATCTCCGGATCCCCGTCCACATCGCAGTAGAAGCCCGCCAGCAGATCATCCACGATGCCCCAGGGCTGGGACTTATAGTAGCGGATGTTCTTCACCCGAAGACCGGTTTCCTCCATGACCTCTCGAGCCACCGTCTGTTCAAGGGTCTCCCCGATCTCCGTAAAGCCCGCCACGAGGGCATAGTGCCGAAAGCCCGTACGGTACTTGGTCAGCAGGATCCGATCCCCATGGCAGACACCCACAATGACGGCCGGCACGATGCGGGGATAGACCAGATTGCCGCAGCGGGGGCAGCGAAGCGCCCGCTCCTTCTGATCCCGCTCGGTTTCGCCGCCGCAGCAGCCGCAGAAACGGTTCTTCCGATACCAGTTGTAAAGCTGCAGGCCGGTGATGCAGGCGAAGATCCGGGTCTTCGGTCCCAGCTCCCGGTCGCGAAGCGCCCGCACCGCCGTGAAGGAAAAGCCCGGTATGGTCACCGGCTTTTCCGGCTTCAGCTCCCGCTCCCACAGCAGAAAATACTTCTCCTCATCCACGGAAAAAAGATAAATGAGCTCCGCAGAGGACAGAATCCCGCTGTCTGCGAAATCACGAAGACGGGGGAATTCCAGTATCTGCAGCCTGTCCCCGGCAGCCGAAGTGAAGACATTGTCCTCTGCTGCCGAAGCGCTGTCCAGCCGTGTGGGCCCGGCCATTCCCCGTCCGTCTCCCGCATGGATCCGCTCCGCCTCCGAAAGCGACTGCGGATCTGCTGTCCGCAGCCGGTTCAGCACGCCCTCGGCCGTGAAATAAAGGATCACGCTGTCTGCCTCTGCCGCCGCTTCCGGCCGGTACTGATTCAGCAGCCGGTGGGGATAAATGTCCTGAATCATGCTCTGCCTCCTGTGTTCTCAGCTCTCCTCTGTCTGCTCTGCCGTCTCCGCCTGCTGTGCCATTTCAGCCTCAGCCACCTTGATCATAATGGCGCACTCCATACGCTTCTTAAATACCTCACAGCCATAGTGATAGGTGCCGTGAATGTCTCCCGTCGCATGCAGTGCATTGGCAGCGCAGCCGCCGGCACAGTACAGCCGGGCCCAGCAGCTCTGACAGTCCGGACGGGAGTAGACATTGCAGCTCTTGAATTCATCCCGGATCTCCGGATGGGTCACGCCGTGCCACACATCGCCCAGCTTGTACTCCGGATCGGAAACAAACTGGTGACAGGGATAGAGATCGCCCCAGGCAGTCACCGCCATGTACTCTGTGCCTGAGCCGCAGCCGGAAACCCGCTTGTAGATGCAGGGCCCCTCGGAAAGATCGATCATATAATGATAGAAGGTAATGGGCTTGCCGTCCTTTTCCCGGCGGATCATGTCCTTCGCCAGCAGCTCATACTGCTCGAAAAGAATCGGCAGATCCTCCTGGGTCAGCGCACAGGGATCGTCCGGCTTGGCCACCACCGGCTCCATGGAGAGCTCCGTGAAGCCCAGGTCATCTGCCATGTGGAAGATATCCTTCGTGAAATCTGTATTATAATGAGAGAAGGTGCCCCGCATGTAATAGTTCTTATCCCCCCGCTTCTCCACAAAGCGCTGGAAATTCGGCACGATTTTGTCATAGCTGCCGCGGCCGGCTTTGTCCACGCGGAAGCGGTCATTGACCTCCTTCCGGCCGTCGAGACTCAGCACCACATTGTAGCATTCCTTATTGGCCCACTCGATGACCTCATCGGTAACATTCACGCCGTTGGTGGTCAGGGTGAAGCGGAAGTTCTTGTTATGCTGCTTCTCCACGGACCGGGCATAGGCCACCAGCTGCTTGCAGACCTCGAAGTTGACCAGCGGCTCACCGCCGAAGAAGTCCACCTCCAGGTTCCGGCGGGTGCCGGAGTTCGCGATCAGGAAATCCAGCGCCTGCTTTCCGGTCTCGAAGCTCATGAGGCCGGTATCGCCGTTAAACTTTCCCTGAGAGGCGAAGCAGTACTCACAGTTCAGGTTGCAGGTATGCGCCACCAGAAGACAAAGGGCCTTCACCACGGTATTCCGGTTCTTGAGGGTGCCGGCAATGTTCTGATAAATGTCCTTTGCAAAGAGCTTTCCGCTGTCGATCAGCTCCTGAATGTCGGAAAAAGCGTCCTGAACGGCCTCTGCAGACGCTTCCGGATGCAGCACGGCCAGCTCCTTCTCCGCCTCCTCCCGGCTGAGGCCGGTATCCAGCAGATGAATGCCGTCATAGGCCAGCAGATCAGTCACATGGACGCTGGCACTGAATACGTCAATGACGATATTGTAGCCGTTCATTTGGTACTGGTGAATCATATGGTAAATCCCCTTTGGTCTTAAGTGTTGTGTTTATAACATAAATAGAGCCGGGGCGCTGAACGACCCGGCAGTTTGTCTGCGTATTGCGTATCGAGAATTACTTGTTCTTATTCTCGCACTGCTGATTTGCGATACCGCAGCTGGTCTTGCATGCTGACTGGCAGGATGTCTGGCACTCACCGCAGCCGCCGTTGACAGCGCTCTTCTGCATATCACGAGTATTCAATGTCATAATGTGCTTCATAATCAGGTCCTTCTTTCTCTGAGAATAGCTCCCAGCAAAGCAATACGCTTCACTGAACAGTTTTAACTATCATACACGGCAGACCGTAATCCTGTCAAGATTTTCTCCCGATTCCGTGCAGTGCAGTGTCTCGCCGCCCTCCTGCAGTGTCTGAAGCTGCTGCAGCGTCTCCTGCCGCAGGATTTCGCCCGGCACCACCAGAGGAATTCCCGGCGGATAGCAGTAAATGTACTCCCCGGCGATGCGTCCCTCTGCTGCCTTCAGGCTAATGTCTTCGTGCTCTGCCTCCGCGGCGGCCTGCAGGGTCATGGTTTCCTCCGCCTCCGTAAAGAAGCCGGCAGCCCCCTCGCGCTTTCGGGCGGCCAGGGTCTGCCATTCGGTCATCCAGTCCCGCTCTGCCGTCAGGGTCCACAGCCGGTCATCGATTTCGGTGACCGCAGCCAGAAAGCCCTCCAGGGCCTCGTCGCTGTCCGCCATGCCGGTCATGGCCAGCACATTCCGGCCGAGACTCATTTCCAGCTCATAGTGATACTTTTCCCGGAGCATGTTCCGGATCATGCTGCCGCTGATGTCCGGAATCAGACTGTGCAGCAGCAGCTTGCTCCGGTCATAGTCATAGGCGCTGGCCGGATCCTCCCGATACAGGCGGATACAGTGCAGCTTTTCCGTTCCCCGGATGAAGCGCTGCAGCCGTTCTCCCCACTGCCGGAACTCATCCTCTCCGGCATCCCGGAGAAAGCCGGTGCAGCTGTCCAGGGAAACCATCAGCGGATAGGAGGGCGAGGAGGTTTCAAAGATGCCCAGCATTCTCTCCACCCGGTTTTCGGAAATCAGATTGCCCTTCAGATGAAGCCAGGCCGTCTGCGTCAGACTGGGCAGGGTTTTATGCGGGCTCTGGATCACCAGATCCGCTCCCTGATGAATGGCGGAATCCGGGAAGAAGGGCCGTTTCGCAGCGGGCAGCCGGAAAGCCGCACCGCCGACATTGCCCTCTGCTGCCGTCGGGCTGCCGTTCTGCCGGAAGTGTCCCTCCAGTCCGAGATGCGCCCCATGGGCCTCGTCCACCAGGAGAGGAATGCCGTGCTCATGGCAGAGCTTTGCAATGCCCGGAATGTCCGAGACGATACCCTCATAGGTGGGACTGGTCAGCACCACCGCCTCCGTCTTCGGATAACGGATCAGCAGCTCCCGAACGGTCTCGGGGCGAACGCAGCCGCAGAGCTCGAAGGCAGCATCAAAGGCAGGCAGGGCCCAATGAACATGCAGACCCCGCAGCTCGAGCGCATGCAGCACCGAACGATGACAGTTCCGGGCCGCAATGATCTCTCCTCCCTGCCGGGTCGCGGCAAAGATCGCCGCCAGATTGCCGCAGGTGCTGCCGTTTACAAGGTACCAGGTACGGTCGGCATCGTAGAGCGCCGCCGTTCTGTCCATGGCAGAGCGCAGGATTCCCTCCGCCGCATGAAGGTCATCGGTTCCCGGCAGCTCCGTGAAGTCGATCTCATAGGGAAGCACGGAGGCAGGGGCCAGGCGGCGCTTGTGCCCGGGCATATGCAGGGGATAGAGCTTCTGCCCGGCATAGCGGCGCAGCTCTGTATACAGTTCTTTGTTGTCGCTCATGTCCCGTTCAGGCCCCTTTCCTGCCGGGATCAAAGCTTTGCAGACTGCGAAAGTCTGCTCACGATGTAGCGGAGGCAGCCGTCCTCAAAGGGATTGCTGAGCCCTGCCTTCTGCACCAGTCCGTCAAAGAAATCCGAGGCAGACAGACGGCAAAGCTTCAGATAGCTTTCCCAGGCCGCCCGATAGTTCTCATCCATCCGCACCTTGTACTGCAGGGCATTGGTGCCGGCGATGCAGTAATCGATGTAGTAGAGCGGGCTGTCATAGATATGGTGCTGCTTCTGCCAGAAGCCGCCCTCCTCGAAGAAGGCATTGCCGCTGTAGTCCAGGTGCGGCTTGTACTGCTTTTCCAGATCCCGCCATACCTGCTTCCGCTCCCGGGGTGTGAAGCCGGGATTGTCGTATACAATATCCTGGAACTCGTCCACCATGGTGCCGTAGGGAATGAAGGTCACCGCATCCTCGAAGTGCATATCGATGTAATCCTGTGCCCGGTCACCGAACAGCAGCGGCATCCAGGGCTCAGTGAAGAATTCCATGGACATGGAATGAGTTTCCGCCGTTTCCATGGTAATGTCATTGTGCTCATGAACGGGATCCATGGCCGTAATGTAGCCCTGGAAGGCGTGACCGCACTCATGGGTGATGACATCGCAGTCCGAGGAGGTGCCGTTAAAGTTTGCAAAAATAAAGGGCACATGGTAGTCCGGCAGCATGGTCATATAGCCGCCGGTCTTCTTGTTCTTTCTGCCCAGCACGTCAAAGAGCCCCTGCGCCTGCATGGTGTTCATGAACACAGCGGTTTCCGGGGACAGCTCGTTGTACATCTTCTGTCCGGCCGCCAGGATCTGCTCCGGGCTGCCGATGGGCGCCGGGTTGCCGTTCTGAAAGTAAACGCCCTCATCAAAATAGGCCAGCCTGGAAAGCCCCAGCCGGTTCCGGCGCCGCTCATGCAGCTGCTCCGCAAAGGGCACCAGATCCCGCTTCACCTGCTTCCGGAACTCTGCCACATCCGCACGGCTGTAGCAGTTCCGGTTCATCCGGGCATAGCCCAGCGGAAGGTAGTTCTCATGTCCCATGAGCTTTCCTTGAGCGGTGCGGTTCTTCACCAGCTTGTCATAAAAATCATCCAGCTCCTCGGCATGCGCCGCAAAGAAGGCCGTGTACTTCTCCCAGGCCTCCTTTCGCACTGCCCGATCCTGATGATTCAGGTAGGGATTCATGAGCGAAAGATTCAGCTCCTGTCCCTGCCAGTCAATGCGCGCGCCGGCCAGCAGCTGGTTATACCCGGTCTGCAGGGCATTTTCCTCCTGCATGAGGGGGATCAGCTTCTCATCCATCGCCTCCATGGCCAGCTCGATGTTCCGGAAGGCCACCCTGCCGATCTTTTCCTCCAGAAAGGCACGATAGGGGGAATGATAGAGCTTCCGCTGATAATCCACCACCAGATTCTGAAAAAGCGGCATCTTCTCATCATAGAAGCGCTGCTCCTCCGAATAGAAGCTGTCCGTCATGTCAATGTCGTTCCGGATCATGGCGATGGTCATCTCCGTCATCACATGATCGCAGAGCTTATAATACTGCTGATGCAGCGCCCACTGCGCTTCGCCGGAATCTGCCGCCTCAAAATCCTGCATCAGGGTCTGAAAATCTGTCTTCAGCTTGTCAAAATCAATCCGTTCATAGGGCATCTCTGCAAATGTCATTTCTGTCTCATTCTCCTCTGTTCTGTCTTACTTGCCGAGCTTTTCCGCTGAAATGTAGTCCTTTGTGAAGAGCTTCACCATGTCCTCTGCCTTGATAACGTGGGCGCTGTCATATTCCAGGGCCAGATAGCAGGCCACATCCTGTCCGCTGCCGATGTTCATGACGCCGTAGAAGTGATAGCGGTCGCCGGCCTTTCCCAGCACATAGGTAATGCTCTGGTCGCCCTCCTCATAAACCGACTCCGTCAGATCGTCCAGCTCCGCGCTCTTCTGATCGAGATACGCATCCGCACCGTGGGCCGTCATCTCATCCAGCACCGAATAGCTGTAGCTGTCGGTATCATTGGTATAATGCAGGCTCTCCGACTCATGGAAGCCCGCCTGTACATCGGATACCTTCAGCTCATAATAGTCACTGGCATCGTCATAGACCTTGGGCTCCCAGCCGCTTGTCTCTTCTGCTGCCGCTGCCGTCGTGCTCTCTGCCTCTGTGGCCGCTGCCGTTGTCGTGCTTTCTGCAGCCGCTGTGCTCTCTGCTGCCTTTTTGCTGCAGCCCGCAAAGGATACCGCCATTAAAGAAAGCATCATCAGACCAAGTAATTTCTTTTTCATGTTACAGCCTCCTTACTGATACATTCACAGAACTCTCTTCTGTGAGAAAAAGCACGGCCGAGATCGCTCCCCGCCGTGCTGCAGAATCCATTTTAAAGCAATCAGACCTCTTCTCTGTCAGAAAGGCTCAGATTCATGCTCTTCAGCTTGTTCAGAATCTCATCCAGAGACTTCCGTCCCATATTTCTCACCTTCATCAGGTCGTCCATGGACTTGGCGCAGAGATCCTCCACCGTATTGATGCCGGCACGCTTCAGGCAGTTGTAGGAACGCACGCTGAGCTCCAGATCATCAATGGACTTGTTCATCTCGTCCTGCGTCTCGCCGGCGCTGCTGGCTGCCGGGCTGCTGCTCTCCTTCACAGCCTCATCCATGTGAATGAAGAGCTGCAGGTGTGTCTGCATAATGTGGGCTGCCAGGCTCACAGCATCATCCGGTGCCATGGTGCCGTTGGTATAAACGTCCAGGATCAGCTTCTCAGAGAAGGCAGTCTCATCCGTCACCAGAATGTTCACCTTGCTGACCGGAGAATAGATGGAATCCACTGCAATAACACCGATGGCCAGATCACTTCTGTCCCGGGTATTGGCACCGTCATAGCCTCTTCCCTTGGTGATCTTCAGCTCCATATACAGCTTGGCCTCCTTGCCGGACAGGGTTGCAATGGTCTGATCACTGTTGACGATCTCGATTTCTGAGCTCACGCGGATGTCAGAGGCCTTTACCACACCTTCACCCACAAAATCAATGTAAGCCATCACCGGCTCATCGCTGGAGGATGTGTTCCGGATGGCCAGCTTCTTCAGATTCATGATGATCTCAGACACGTCCTCCTTCACACCGGGAAGAGAGGAAAACTCATGATAGACGCCCTCGACCTTAACCTCGCTCACTGCCGCTCCCGGCATAGAGGAAAGCAAAATTCTTCTCAGAGAGTTGCCCAGCACGCTGGCCTCACCCTTGCTCAGGGGACCGCATTCAAAACGGCCATAGCTTCCGTCCTCCGAAATCTCCACAATATTCAGCTCCGGCTTAAGATTCTCCATTTTACTGCTCCATTTCTTTATTCTTACTTATTTCTGCTTCCGGATGTGCTCCGGTTTTTGCTGTTCTCTTACCCCTGCCGAAGGCAAGGTATGCCTTTTCCACAGGAGTAAAGCTATTATACACGATTTCAAAAGAAAATCGAGTTTTTCGGAAGGAAATAAAGCATCAAGATTTCACATTGCCGCATTCATTTTTTAGCGATTATGCACAGATTTTTTGGGTATAATTTCCTTTTTAAGTCTTCTCGCCAAATTGTATCTATTTTTATACATATTTTTCCGCCATTTCAGATATCAAAAAAAGTTTTTCTGCATTTCGCACAATAAGCAAGTGCAAATTTTGGTTGATTTTTTCGTTCGGATGACGTAGGATTTTACAAAAAAGGAGACAACTGCTTATGGCATTGCGTTATACAAAAAACACCCTGAACTGGCTCTGTTCCCTGTTGATTTACGATCCCACAGACAAATGCGTCGGCATTTTCCCGCCCATCATTCTGTTCTACCTGCTGCTGTATGCGGCCATCTGTCTGGCCGAATATTTCGTGCTCTTTCTGATCGTTCTCGTTTTATCCTTCCTGGCGCTCCTGCTGCCGGTGCTGCAGCTCCTCCGCTGGAAAAGGATCCATCTTCCCCATAAGATCATCGGCATACTCTGCCTGATTCCGAATCTGATGATCTGCATCTCCATGGTCAGCTTTTTCTTTTTCAGGAACTGAAGCGATGCTGCTTGAATCAGCAATTTCCTCAATCAGAGCAAAAAGGGACCCGGACATCAATGACGTCCGGGTCCTTCTTGATTAGATAAAACATCAATCGGGCTCAGCACAAGCTAAGCCCGATCGATCACAAGCGGAGATGCAGGGATTTGAACCCTGGCGCCGCTCACGCGGCCTAAAGCATTTCGAGTGCCTCCCCTTCAGCCTCTTGGGTACATCTCCATATTCACAACAGGCATGATTTTAGCACAGCTTCCCGCCCTTGTCAATCTTCCCACTTGACAATTCACGCTTCATACCTTAACATATATTTCAATGCCGGCATGGCGGAATAGGCAGACGCACAGGACTTAAAATCCTGCGGGACTCAACTCCCATACCGGTTCGACCCCGGTTGCCGGCAT
>CAVELT010000027.1:0-16646 GCA_963616545.1 Dysosmobacter segnis
CCATAAGGCGGGACTGGGCATTGGTGCGGTACAGCACCACCTGATCCCGATAGGGACGTCCGCAGCTCTGCACCTCGCGAATGACAGACTCGGCCTCCTCCTTCGCCGTTGCATATTCCCGGAAGCGCACCGGCTCACCGCCCTGCTTTGCGGTCCAGAGGCGCTTTTCCTTTCGGCCCGTGTTGTTGGCAATCACCGCATTGGCTGTATCCAGTATACGCTGGGTGGAACGATAATTCTGCTCCAGCTTGATGACCTTCGCACCGGGATAATTCTTTTCAAAGGAGAGAATGTTTTCGAGATTCGCCCCGCGGAAGGCATAGATGCTCTGGTCGTCATCGCCCACCACACAGATATTCCGATAGCGCTCCGCCAGAAGCTCCACCAGCTGGAACTGAATGTCGTTGGTGTCCTGATACTCGTCCACCAGAATATACCGGAAACGCTGCTGATAGTACTGCAGCACCTCCGGGGCCTTCCGGAACAGCGCCACCGTTTTCAGCAGCAGATCATCGAAGTCCAGTGCATTGTTCGCCTTGAGCTGCTTCTCGTATTCCCGGTAGCAGTCCGCGATCCGCCGCATCCGGAGATCCCCGCCGGCCTCCTTCCGGAACTCCTCCGGATCGGTGCCCTCATTCTTGGCCGCGGAAATCAGCGACAGCACCTGTCGCTCCTTCAGAAGCTTCGGATCTATGTTCAGCGTCTTCAGCACCTGCCGCATGACAGTCCGCTGGTCATCCGCATCATAAATGGAGAAGTCACCGCTGTAGCCGATGAGCTCGATGTGCCGCCGCAGGATGCGCACGCACATGCTGTGGAAGGTAGACACCCATACCTCGCCGGCGCGCTGACCCACCAGCCTGTCCACCCGGTCCCGCATTTCCCCGGCTGCCTTATTCGTAAAGGTAATAGCCAGTATGTTCCAGGGCTCCACACCGCAGTTTTCGATGAGATAGGCAATGCGGTAGGTCAGCACCCGGGTCTTTCCGCTCCCGGCCCCCGCCAGCACCAGCAGCGGCCCCTCCGTGTATCGCACTGCCTCTGCCTGCTCCTTATTCAGAATCTTTTCCAGATTTTCCATGCACAGCTCCTCTTTATGCCTTGATGTCTCGCTACTATAACATATGTTCGTCCGTTTTTCCACATGGTTTAGAAAACTATGTCTTGCAGCACGAACGCGCGCGTGCTATAATTCGGCTTATGAATAAGGAAATTTTAAATGAATTAATCCAATATCTCGAGGGTCTGCAGCATATCGATGCCGACGAAATCCCCTCTATTTCTCTGTACATGGATCAAGTCACCGCCTTTATGGACGAGCATCTCCGCAATATGAAGCGGCACGATGAGGACAAGGCGCTGACCAAAACCATGATCAACAACTATGCGAAGAACAAGCTCCTGCCGCCCCCTGTGCGAAAGCGCTATTCCCGGGAGCATATGCTGATGCTGCTCTTCATCTATTATTACAAGGGAATTCTTCCGCTCACGGATATCGAAACCATTCTGAAGCCGCTGAACGAGAAGTATTTTTCGGGTAATGAAGGCGGTTCCCGGCTGCAGGACATCTACGAAGAGGTCTTTTCCCTCGAGGATGCGCAGATGGACGGCCTGATTCAGGATGTGAAGGCAAAGTTTGCCACCGCCCAGAGCACCTTTCAGGAAGATGCTGCGGTGTCTCTCTCACCCGAAGACCGGGAGGAGCTGCAGCTCTTCGCCTTCCTCTGTGAGCTGGGCTTTGACGTTTATCTCAAGCGCCAGCTGATGGAGAAGATCGTGGATCGGCTGCAGGCGCAGGAACGGGAGCAGAAGCAGCAGACCGAAGCAGAAAAGCATAAGAAAAAGTGACGGAACGGGCTCAGCGCAATGCGCTGAGCCCGTTTTCTACTAAATTGGCTGTCAGTCGGCGGGGCCCGCAGCAGCGAAGCTACTGCTAACCCCACCGACTGACTAATTCCAATTTATCGGCGTGGGCCGGTCGGTGTCAAAGACCTGCTGCACGTCCATGAGGTCCGATACCCGGTCTGCGGCGCCGGAGTAGGATTCATACAGTCGGTAACCGTCCAGATTCCGGCGTCCCTGCCGCATATAATCCTTTCCGAACTGCACCCAGTACTGAGTAGAATCCACATTACAGAAATAGCGGAAGCCGTTATTGTGCAGCATCTGATACTTCGCATCCGCTGTTTCATCATAATTATGCCAGTCCCCGATATCCGCGCCGAAGGGATACAGCAGAATGTCACAGCTGTCCGGCAGCAGCGGCTCCACATTGTTCTTCCAGCGCTCCGTGTCCTTCGTCAGATCCTCCACGCTTCTCTCGGTAAAGTTGATATGTCCCCAGGAATGGGACGCAAATTCATAGCCGTCCTCCTTCAGCGCCTGCGTCAGCTGCTTCACTGTTTCCCGGTCCGCCTCGATATTTTCATTTGCCGTATTGGCAGAATCATAATTTTCTGAATTCGGATCATAGGTCTCATCCGTTCGATAGCCCAGTATGCCGTTGTAGCCGGTGAAGGCCAGGATCGCCTTGTGCCCGTGATAGCTGAAGTCCGGATGTGCCTCCACGAAGGCATCCAGTATAGGAACAAGATCATAGTCGCCGACGGAGACATTTCCCTCCGCATCCGTATACTGCAGCTTCGGCTTTCCCGCTTCATCCAGAACCATCCTGTCCGCAAAGCCTCTGCCCTTCATATACTCGTAATAGCAGACATCATCCTGAGAAATCACGATGGGCTTCTTCCCCTCCGGCAGCAAGATCTGCTTCTGCACCATATGCTCCGTGCCGTCCGCATCGGTCTGCGTCTCCGCAATGTCATGCAATCCGACCAGCACGTATCCCCGCGCATAAAGCTGCTTGAGAATGGCCTCAAATTCCGGGATCGTGGTCATAGTGGAATTGAAATTATGTCCGAGACGATCATCCGTCAGCGCCCGCGCCTTGTCCACAATCAGCGAGTGCACAAAAATATGTGTGATCTCCTGGTTGTTTGCCGCAGAACAGGCGTCCCTTGTTCCGGTATATTCCGTCACCGCCGCCTGCACCTCCGCATCCTCTGCATAGGAAGAATCCGTGAGCAGCGCAACGGCGCCGTCATAGTCGTACTGCTGCGCCTTCAGGGCCGCCTCGGTCAGCAGCGCCTCCTTTTCATCCCTCGCCGGCGCGGTTTCCGCAGCTTCTGTGCTCTCAACCCCGCGCTCCGTTTCCGTCACGGTATTCTCAGGATAATGTCTTCGGATCAAAATTCCGGCAATGCCCAACAGCACCAGCAGCCCGCAGCAAAGCACCAGCAGCCGCCTGCGCCGCACTGCTCTTCGGCGCCTTTCCTGCCGCTCTCTCCGCGCTTTTCTTCTCTCCTCCATGCGGAGACGCAGCGTAGTCTCCTCCGCCTCGGTATTCGGCTCGAAGGCATTTCCCTGCTCTTCTGTCATTCTGTTCTCGTCGTTCTGCATATCGATACCTCCTTTTCCTTCATAGTGATTTTTCTGCCCTCTCACTTCGATTCTAGCATACCCCCGGGCTCCCCGCTACTGAAAGCCGCATCCCTTGCAAATCATTTTTAAAGGTGCTAGAATACTTTCCAGCGCTAAAGCAAAAAAGCGCACATGTTAAAGTGTGAAAGCGCAGTAAAAAGCAGTAAATTTCTGCAGGAGTGAATATGAATGATAAGCTGAAAACAAAAGAAGTGGACCATCTGTTTGATGCCGTTCTGACCTTGAAATCCAAGGAGGACTGCTATCAGTTTTTTGAGGATGTCTGCACCATCAACGAGCTGCTGTCCATGGCGCAGCGCTATGAGGTAGCCAAGATGCTGCGGGAGGGCCATACCTATCTGGATATCGCCAAAAGCACAGGGGCCTCCACCGCCACGATTTCCCGGGTAAACCGCTCGCTGAATTACGGTGCCGACGGCTATGATATGGTTTTCTGCCGACTGGGACTTCCGGATCAAAGCAAGCCGGAATGATTGACAAAAGCATAGTCTCTGCTATAATAAGTAGTATTAAAAACTACGTTAGGAGAGGTCGAGATTTCGACATAAGACTATGGAATATCAAATTATTGGTGACAGCTGCTGTGATTATACCGAGGAAATGAAGAAGAATCCTGCCTTCGTCTCTGTTCCGCTGACCCTGGAGCTTCCGGGCTATACCGTGACAGATGACTACAGCTTTGATCAGGCAGAATTTCTGAAGCATGTAAAGGCATCCCCTACCGAGCCGAAGACAGCCTGTCCTTCCCCCGAGGCTTTTGCACAGGCTATGGAAAAATCCGAGGCGAAGGAGCTCTATGTGGTCACCCTTTCGGAGCATCTCTCCGGAAGCTATCAGTCCGCTATGGTAGGACGTCAGCTTTTTGAGGAAGCGCATCCCGATCTTATGGGCAAGAAGATCTATATCTGCGGCTCCGACAGCGCCTCTGCCGGTCAGTGCAAGCTCTGTCTGGAAATTCAGGAGCAGAAGGCGCAGGGCCGCAGCTTTGAGGAAGTGGTATCCTACATCGAAGCCCTGCGTAAGGAAATGCAGACCTATTTCGTTCTGGAGTCTCTGGAGACGCTGCGAAAGAACGGACGGCTTTCTGCGGTGCAGTACCTTCTCGTTTCTGCCCTGAACATCAAGCCGGTGATGGGTGCCGACGGCGGTGTCATCGTGAAGCGGGACCAGCAGCGCGGCATCCAGCGAGCCCTCAAGAAGATGGTGGAAATCGCCGTGAAACGGGCCGGCGGTCCGGAGAAAACGGCAGAAATGCGTGCGGTTATCACGCATGTGAACTGCCCGGAGCGGGCTGAAATAGTGAAGCAGAGCCTGCTGGCTCTCGCTCCCTTCCGGGACATTGTCATCACAAATGCCCAGGGCGTTGCCACTGTCTATGCCAATGACGGCGGCATCGTTCTGGCAGTATGACTAAGGAAACGCTTTAATCAGAGTTTCCCTAACAACACCGGGCGGCCGCAAGTCAGACTTGTGCAAGACCCGCTGACAAGTACAGAAAAGCGGTCGGGAAATCCCGGCCGCTTTTACTTTACCCATTTGATGACATTTCCGCATCATAAAGCGAAAAGAAATTGTCCGCCCTGCTGTCCGGATACTCACTCAGATCAATGCTGTCCCAGAAATCCTCCCGGAACCGAATGATATGCTGATCCGCATATGTCTGATAGCTGCTCTGAAAGGCATTGCTGCGAATCGCAGCTTCCAGCTTCTCCTTCCGCTCCTGTGTGGCCTTCCGGTCATAGGCATTCGTGCACTTCAGAATATAGTACTTACCGTCCTGCTCGAACACATCGGAAATTTCGTTTTCCTCCAGGGAGAAGGCCGTCTGATACAGCAGATCATCCTTTTCCGACTTGGCCAGCGTCAGTGTGATATCCGGATCCTCCGAGGACTGCCGGGCATAATAGGCAAAGTTCGCGCCCTCGACATTGACCTCCTGCCACAGCTGATCCGCCTGTGTCCGATCGGACACCACAATCTGCTGCACCTCAATGACCTTTGCATCCGCATCCGGCACCTCGGTCTCCACATCCTGCAGCAGGTACTCTGCGGTCTGACAGGCCGTAAAATAGCTGGTATACATGGTCAGCACATCCTGCTCCGTGCAGTCCCGCATCAAGACAAAGTCATCCTCTGTCAGCCCGCTGTAGAACGCTGTCGTCAGCCGGCGGAGACGCTCCATGTCCGCCGATCCGGGAGCAATGCCCTTCTCCTCTGCCAGCAGGTTCAGCGTGCGGATATCCTGAAGAAACTCCTTCATTTTATCCGTAAAATAAGCGCCGTAGTTGTCCTCACGTTCTCCGCTGACAGGAAGGCTCCAAACCTCCGCGCCGAAAACGCTCTGGTATCGATTGCGCTCCGATCCCAGCACCAGCATGGTCTGGGCCTCCGTGTAACCCGCTATATTCTCGGTTTTTCCGCTGATCTCTATGCCCCTGCAGGCGGTCAGTGAAACGGCTGCCGTTACAGCTGCCAGAAGCCTTGCCGCTTTTCCGAAACTCTTTTCTGTCATGCTCATAAGCCATAAAAGGGAGCCATGGCGCAGGACACCAGAAAGCCCAGAATGGCACCGGCCAGTACCTGCAGCGGCGTATGTCCCACATACTCCTTCAGCTTCTTTTCAAACTCTTCGCCGGTCCAGTTAAAGGGATTGTCCACAAGGATCTTATTCAGGATCACAGCCTGCTTGCCGGTCTCCCGCCGTACCCCCATGGCATCATACATGACGACACAGGAGAGAATGAAGCAGATCGCAAAAATTGCGCTTCCCAAGCCATATTGAATGCCCGCTGCTGTTGTCAGCGCCACCACCGTAGAGGAATGGCTGGACGGCATTCCTCCCGATCCGGTCATCCTCTCCCAATGGATTCCTTTGTTAAAATAGGCGTCAATGGCTGTTTTCAGAACCTGCGCCGTAAACCAGCCGATGACCGAGGTCATCAGCATGAAATTCTGTATGATTGTCACCGTGTTTATATTTTCCTTAATATCCGATCAGCCAGTCATAGAGCTCCTGATACTTCAGTGCTGAGCTCCGCCAGGAATAATCCTTCAGCATGGCATTGTCTACAATCTTGTTCCAGTCACGCTTATGGTCATAATAAACCGATTCCGCGTAGCGAATGGTATTCAGCATCTCATGCGCATTGTAATTGGCGAAGGAGAAGCCGGTGCCTGTCCCGTCATACTGGTTGAAGGGCTGAACCGTATCCCGCAGTCCGCCGGTTTCCCGCACGATGGGCAGGGTGCCGTAGCGCATAGCAATCAGCTGCGACAGTCCGCAGGGCTCAAAAAGCGACGGCATCAGATAGGCATCGCAGGCCGCATAGATCTTGTGGCTGATTTCATTGGAATAATAGATCTGCGCAGAAACCTTGTCATGGTATTTCCAGTCGTAGTGACGGAACATGTTCTCATAGCGCTCATCGCCGGTTCCCAGCACCACAAACTGAATGTCGTCCTGACAGAGCTCATCCATCACACACTGTACAAGGTCCAGCCCCTTCTGATCGGTCAGTCGGGAAACAATGCCGATCATCATCTTGCCCGGATCCACCTGCAGACCCCAGTCCTGCTGCAGCGCCTTCTTATTCTTCGCCTTTTCCTTCCGGAAATTCTTCTGGTTGAAGTTCTTCACCAGAAAGGCATCTGTCTCCGGATTCCACTCATCGTAGTCAATGCCGTTGACAATGCCCCGCAGATCATGCTCCCGGGCACGGAGAAGGCCGTCCAGACCCTCGCCGTAGAAGGGCATCTTGATCTCCTCTGCATAGGTATCCGATACCGTGGTGATGGCATCGGCATAAACGATGCCGCCCTTCAGAAGATTGCCGTCCTTCTTGCACTCCAGCTTGTCCGGTGTGAAATAATAATCCGACAGCTGTGTGAAGCGCTGAATGGTCTTGACGTCCCAGACACCCTGGAACTTCAGGTTGTGAATTGTAATGACGCTCTTGATGGAACGATAGAACTCACCGCCGGCAAAGCGATCCTTCAGAAGCACCGGCACGAGACCGGTCTGCCAGTCATGGCAGTGAATCAGATCCGGGTGGAAATCCAGGAGCGGCAGCGCACTCAGGGCCGCATAACAGAAGAAGCAGAACTTCTCCAGATCCCAGTACCAGTCGCCGTAGGGCTTGTCTCCCGAGAAATAGGACTCATTGTCAATGAAATAATAGGTAACGCCCTCATGCACATACTTCAGAATGCCCACATAGCGGGACTGTCCGAGATAGTCCATATAGAAATTCGTCACATACTCCATCTTCTCCCGCCACTTCCAGGGAATGCACATGTACTTGGGGATCATGACACGGCAATCATAATATTGTCCGTCAAGATTCTTCGGCAGAGAGCCGACAACGTCCGCAAGACCGCCTGTCTTGATAAAAGGCGCAGCCTCGGAAGCGAGAAACAAGATGTTCTTCATATCATTACCTCCAATGGGTTTAACGTTCGGTAATTCTGTTTCAATATGCTTTAATTTTACTCTGAAACCCTTTTCTGTGCAAGAAGTTTAAGCTCACGGGCATTGGCCAGCACAGCCTCTGTCAGGTGATCTCCCGCCAGCAGTCTGCCCAGCTCCTCCACCGACTGATCAAAGTCAAGCTCACGGATCTCCGTGTGGGTCTGGCCTTCACTGACGGACTTTCGGATTTCGAAATGGCGATCCGCCTTTGCCGCGATCTGCGGCAGATGCGTGATCAGTATCACCTGATGATTGGCTGCAATCTTCTTCAGCTTGTCCGATACCTTCTCTGCGGTCCTGCCGGAAATACCTGTGTCGATCTCATCAAAGATCAGGGTCGGTATCTCATCCCGATCCGCAAGAACGGTCTTGATGGACAGCATGATCCGGGACAGCTCACCGCCGGAGGCCACCTCGCTGAGGGGCCGCATCGGCTCCCCCGGATTCAGGCTCACCACGAAGTGCGCTTCATCCATGCCGTTGGCCGTCGGCGAGGACAGCGCGGAAAAGGCCATTTCAAAACGAATGTCCAGAAATCCCATTTCCGTCATTTCCGCCCGGATGCGCTCCGCCAGCTGCCCGGCTTCCTGCTTCCGCTTTTTCGTTAATGCAGCACAGCTCTCGAGGAGAAGCGCTTCGGCCTGTTCTGCGGCTTCGCTGCACTTCTTCTTTTCATTGTCATAGTCCGAAAGCTCGCGAAGACGTTTCTTTTTTTCCGACAGCGCCCGCTCTGTCTTTTCCACCGTTCCGCCGTACTTCATCATGACGTTCCGGATCTGGTCCAGACGGGCCTCTGCCTTCTGAAAGGCCTCCTCATCATACTCGTTCTGATCAAGATAATGCTCCACATCCCGCAGTGTGTCCTCTGCTATGGACTGAAGATCATAGAGACTGTCGCTGATGCTCTGCAGCGACGGATCATAACGGAGTGCCCTGCTGAGCGCGGCCACTGCGCCCGAAAAATCCGTTTCCGACAGCAGGGACTGCACCTCTGACACCGCCGATTCCACATGCTGTGCATTCTGAAAGAAGCGGCAGCGTTCCGCCAGCTGCTCCTCTTCTCCCGGCACCAGCTCTGCCTCCTCAATTTCCCGGATCTCAAATTCCAGAAAATCCAGCTCCCGCTGTCTCGCCGCCTCATCCAGCTGAAAAGTGGAGAGCTTCTTCTGTGCTGCCATATAACGCTGATACAGGGCAGCAACCCGCTCCCGAAGTGCATTCGTCTCCGCGCTCCCGAAGGCATCCAGGATACGAAGATGCGCGCCCTCCTTCAGCAGGCTCTGATGCTCGTGCTGACCGTGGATGTCGATCAGCAGCTCCGTAACAGCCCGGAGCTTCGCCAGTGTCACCGTCTGATCATTGATTTTGATCTCCGAGCGTTTCTCTGAAATTTTCCGGCGAATGATCAGCTGCCCGTCCTCCGGCTCGATATCCAGCTCCCGCAGCCTCTGCTCCTGCTTTTCGGAGAGCTCTGAAAAAATCAGCTCCACAAAGCCGAATTCCCGGCCGTGCCGGATCAGATCCCGGCTGGCCTTGGCGCCCAGTGCCAGATTGATGGAGCCGATCAATATGGATTTACCCGCGCCGGTTTCACCGGTCAGAATATTCAGTCCCTCGCCGAATTCCACCTCTGATCGGTCAATCAGCGCGAGATCCTTCACATGAAGATGATTGAGCATACAAGTCCTTTCCTCAGTTCTGTCTGCCCAGCAGCTGCGACAGTTTATCCAGCACCTCCTGCGCATCTGACGCGTCCTTCAGAGCACACATGATGGTGTCATCTCCTGCCAGGGTGCCCACAATTTTGTCCAGCTGCAGATGATCCAGTGCTGCCGCCACCGCATTGGCCATGCCCGTCATGGTTTTGATCACCAGCAGATTTCCGGCCAGATCCATGGACAGCAGTCCCTCCCGCAGCACGCGGATGTATTTTTCTCCCTCGGAGCTGTCCTTCTTCAGGATCTGATAATACTGCCGTCCGCCTCTCCCCGGCGCCTTGGAAAGCTGCAGTGCCTTGATGTCCCGGGATACGGTCGCCTGTGTCACACGAAAGCCTTCTGCGTTCAGAAGATCTGCCAGCTCCTCCTGCGTCTCAATCTGCCGCTGTGTTACAAGCTCCACTATTTTCTGATGTCTTCCGTTTTTCATCTCTTCCTCCCGGTTCTACAGCCCTGCCATCTTCTCCCGCAGCACCTCCAGAAAGCTGCCGCGCCGGATTTTGATCAGCGTGGTTTTTTCCTGCGATTTGCAGATTCGCACCATGTCGCCCTCCTCGAGAGGCACAACGGTCTCACCGTCAAAGGCCGCAATCTGCCGCGGTGACTCCGCCCTGATTTCCAGTACACTGCTGTCGTCCAGTATAACCGCCCGACCGTTCAGGGAATGGGCGCAGATCGGCGTCATAATGTAGACCGGCGCCGTAGGCGAAACCACCGGTCCTCCCGCAGACAGATTGTATGCTGTGGAACCGGTGGGCGTGGAGACAATGATGCCGTCTGCAGAATAGTGCTGCAGCTCCTGACCGTCACAGAAAACGCCGAAGTGCAGAATGGAAATGCCGGCGCAGCGGGATATCAGCACCTCATTCAGGGCCAGATTTGACGCCACGATACTGCCTGCACGCAGAACATCCGCCCGCAGCATGGTCCGCTCGTCCCGGTAATACTCTCCGGCCATCAGACAGTCCAGCGCTGCCGGAATCTGTTCCTTCTCCGTCACCTCTGTCAGATAGCCGAGATGTCCCACATTGATGCCGAGAATCGGAATATCCGCCCCCCGCAGCGTGCCTACCGCCCGCAGAATGGTGCCGTCTCCCCCCAGCGTGATCAGAAAATCGGCGTCCAGGAGATCGGCACGCCGGTAACGGTCATAAAGCAGCCGGACCTCTGTTCCCCGCTCCGAAAGATAAGCCTCAATAAAGCCGGCATATTCCTCCGCCGCCTCTTTTGTTCTGTTGACAATCAATGCAATCTTCATACTCAGCCCTGCCCGCCGGATTGATCCAGTGCCTCATGAGAAAGTGCCACAATTTCCAGTGCCTTATCGGAAAGCCAGGCCGGCGGATTGCTGCCCTCGCCGTTTTCCTGCAGTGTCAGCAGGGCCAGATATTCAATATTTCCCTCCGGTCCCTTGATGGGCGAAAAGGTAAGCCCCTCCAGCTGAAAGCCGATGCTGTAGGCCACGGCAACGGTCTTCTCGATCACCTCGCGGTGCACCTTTCTGTCCCGTACAACGCCCTTCTTGCCGACCTGCTCTTTTCCTGCCTCGAACTGCGGCTTGATCAGGCAAACCACCTGTCCGTCCGGCGCCAGCAGCGTCTTCACCACCGGAAGCACCAGCTGCAGACTGATGAAGGAAACGTCAATGGAGACCAGACCGGCCTGCACACCGATGTCCTCCGGCTTCACAAAGCGGATGTTGGTTTTTTCCATGCAGACCACCCGCTCATCGTTCCGAAGCTTCCAGTCCAGCTGACCGTGACCCACGTCAATGGCAAATACCTTCACTGCGCCGTTCTGCAGCATGCAGTCGGTGAAGCCGCCCGTGGAAGCGCCGATGTCCAGACAGGTTTTGCCCTGCGGATCCACACCGAATTCCTGAATGGCCTTTTCCAGCTTCAGACCGCCCCGGCTGACATAGCGAAGTGCATTGCCCCGCACCTCAATCTCGGCATCCTCCGGGAAGCTGCTGCCGGCCTTGTCCTCTTTTTCTCCGTTTACGTATACGATTCCCGCCATAATGGTTCGCTTGGCCTTTTCCCGGGACTCTGCCAGTCCCCGGGCCACCATCATAACGTCCAGTCTTTCCTTCTTCAATGAAGCACTCCTTCTTCCTGCAGTCTTCTCATAATGGAATCCGAATCAATGCCGAGTCCTGCCCGCAGCTTGCCCACATCGCCATGCTCCACATAGCAGTCGGGCAGACTGATGACAATGACCTTGATTTCCGGATGGGTTCTGTGAATATAATCCACCACCTGAATGCCGAAGCCGCCCTGCCGCACATTTTCCTCCATGGTGACCAGAACACGATGTCCTGTCTCTGCCAGCCGGTCCAGCATCTCCGTATCAATGGGCTTGATAAAGCGGGCATTCACCAGCGTCAGCTGATAACCCAGCTTAGCCGCCTTCTCGCGGATATGCACGCCGGTGGAAACCATGGAGCCTGCCGCCAGAACAGCGATTTCCTTTCCCTCATACAGCAGCTCCGATTTCCCCAGCACAATCGGCGCCTCCAGCTCATGAAGCTCGCTGTAGGCAGTTCCGCGGGGATACCGCACACTGATGGGCATGCCGAAGCCGAAGGCAAATTCCAGCATATCCTCCAGCTCCCTGTCATTCTTCGGCGCCATCACCGTCATATTCGGGATGCTGGTGAGGAACGAGTAATCGAAGATGCCCTGATGGGTCTCTCCGTCCGAGCCGACAAGGCCCGCCCGGTCAACCGCAAACACCACCGGCAGCTTCTGCAGACAGACGTCATGGACGATCTGGTCATAGGCTCTCTGCAGGAAGCTGGAGTATACCGCTACCACCGGCTTCAGTCCCAGGCTGGCCATTCCCGCTGCCGAGGTCACTGCATGCGCCTCTGCAATGCCCACATCGAAGAAGCGTCGGGGATAACAGGCTGCAAAAGCACTGAGGCCGGTGCCGTCCGCCATGGCAGCCGTGATTGCCGTAATGCGCTTATCCTTTCCGGCAAGCGCCAGAAGCTTCCTGGAAAAGACATCGGTATAGCTGTCCCCGACCTTCGCCTTTTTGGGTTCTCCGGTCGCAATGTCAAAGGGCGATACGCCATGATAGCGTCCGGGAAATTTCTCCGCCGGCGCATAGCCCTTTCCCTTCTTGGTCAGCACATGCACGAGAACCGCGTGATCGATCTGCTTCGCCTCGCGAATGACCTTCTCCACGGCCTGTATATCATGTCCGTCCACAGGTCCCAGATAAGTGATGCCCATGTTTTCAAACAGCATACCGGGAATCAGCAGCTGCTTGATGGAATTTTTGGTCTGCTGCAGCTGCTTGACAATCGTATTGCCGACAACCGGGACAGAGCCCAGGAAGGAGCTGACCGACAGCTTCAGCTGATTGTAGCCCTTGTCTGCACGAATGCCGTTCAGATATTTTGACATGCCGCCGACATTTTCCGAAATGGACATATTGTTGTCGTTCAGCACGATAATGAAATTCTTTTTCATGCGGGACGCATTGTTCAGTCCCTCATAGGCCATGCCGCCGGTAAGCGCTCCGTCGCCGATGACAGAAACCACTGTGAAGCTTTTATTCTGAATGTCCCTTGCCTGGGCGATGCCCAGCGCCGCAGAAATCGACGTGGAGCTGTGTCCGGTATCAAAGCAGTCAAAGGGGCTCTCCGAGCGCTTCGGGAAGCCGCTCATACCGCCGTACTGCCGAAGACCGTCAAAATTGTCCTTTCTCCCGGACAGGATCTTGTGCGTATAGGCCTGGTGTCCCACATCCCATACAATCTTATCCGTCGGCAGGTCCAGGGCCAGGTACAGCCCGATGGTCAGCTCCACCACTCCCAGGTTGGAGGCCAGATGCCCGCCGTATTCCGAGGTCTTCTCTATAATAAACTGCCGGATTTCCGCTGCGAGCTCCTTCAGTTCCCCTTCTGTCAGCCCCCGCAGATCTGCCGGGCCATGTATACTGTCCAGTAACATTTCCGTATATCTGTCCTCACTTAAGAATTACTTCTTCCGGTGGATGAGGTATTCCGTCAGCTGAAGCAGGAAATTGAGATGCGCTGCATCCCACTGCTCCGCCCGGCTCTTCAGCGCCTCCGCTGCCTCCATTGACAGCCTCTCTACTTCTTTTTCCGAAGCCGCAAGCCCATGCAAAGATACATAGGTGGTCTTGCCGTTTTCCTCGTCCGAATGAATGGGCTTGCCGAGCTCCTCTGTTGTGGAGGTCTCATCCAGAATATCGTCCTGTATCTGGAAAGCAATGCCGATCTTCTCTCCGATCTCACGGAGACTCTGCTGCACCTCTGCATCCCCGCCGCCCAGCAGCGCACCGAGCTGCATGGCGCCGGCAATCAGCGCACCCGTTTTCAGCCGGTAGATAAAATCCAGCTGCTCCTCTGTCAGGGCCTGCCCTGTCAGCTCCACATCCGCAACCTGTCCGCCCAGCATGCCGTAAACCCCAGCGCATTTTGCCAGCAGCCGCATGGCCGACAGCACATTTCCGGAATAGGTCAGAAGCCTCTCCGCCGGGATGTTCTGCTGCGCCGCCGACGCCAGCATCTCTTCATACGCATCGCCGATCCGCTCAAAGGCATACAGCGAAAGCGCATCTCCCGCCAGGGTTCCCATGTCCTCACCGAAGTGATACCAGGTGGATTCCCGTCCCCGACGATAGGCATCATTGTCCATGCAGGGAAGATCATCATGGCAAAGCGAAAAGGTATGGATCATCTCCATCGCCGCCATAAAGGCCTCTGTTACCGGCCGCAGCAGCCGCTCTCTCTCCGCATCCGGCTTCTGCAGCTGACAGCACTCGAAGATCAGCAGCGGCCGTATCCGCTTGCCGCCTGCCTCCACAGAATACCGCATGGCAGCAAGCACCGTTTTCTGCAGCCCCTCTTCCTTCGGGAGCTGCGCCCGTACAATTTCATCACATACCCTGGTCTTTTCTTCCAGTTCAAGCAAGAATTCCGTCTTCATCCAGCACCTTCACCTGCTTCTCAATTTTATCTATGCTGTCATTGGCCTGTTTTACAAGGTCCACGCCCTGCTTGTACAGCGCAAAGGACTTCTCCAGACTGTCCTCCTGTGCCATGTTTTCAAGCAGTGCGTCCAATGCCTCGAATATCTCATTCAGGCTTTTCTTCTTTGCTGCCGCCATACTGTCCTCTGATTATAATGTCTTCCACCCGGCTTCGGAAGCTGCCGTCCGAAAGCGTGGTCACCACCAGTTCTCCGGTCCGCAATGAAGCCGCCGTCCGTATCCGCTTGCCGTCCTCAGTTTCCAGACAGGCAAAGCCCGCCTGCAGCCGCTTCATCGGAGAAGCGGCCTCCAGCCGTTCCGAAAGAAGCGCCAGTTGATGCCGCTGTGCCTGCAGCCGTCCGGCAAAATCCTGCTGCAGTCTGCCATAAGGAAGCAGACGCTGTCTGCTCTCCGTCAGCCGGTCAATCATGCAGCGCCGCAGCTTCTCCCGCAGCTCTGCCGCGGTCTGACGACGCTGCAAAAGCAGCATCTCCGGGCTGGAGCGCTGCAGAAGCAGACGCCGTCCGTTCAGCTGCTGCCGCTTCTCCGCAATATGATCCCGCAGCTCCGCCGACAGATTCGCAGCATAAGAGGCGATATCCCGCTGCAGCTTCTGATAGTCAAAAACGCAGAGCTCTGCCGCTGCCGACGGTGTCGGTGCCCGCAGGTCCGCCACATAATCCGCAATGGTGGTGTCCGTTTCATGCCCCACAGCCGAAACAATGGGCGTATCCGCATCAAAGATCGCCTTGGCGACGCTTTCCTCGTTGAAGGCCCATAAATCCTCCAGGGAGCCGCCGCCCCGTCCGACGATCAGGACATCCAGTCCCATCCGGTCCAGGGTATGAATGCCCTCAACAATAGAGGCTGCTGCATTCTCTCCCTGCACCAGTGCAGGATACAGGATCAGCTCACAATAGGGATTTCTGCGCTTCGCAATCTGGATAATATCCCGTACCGCAGCGCCGGTTTTGGCGGTCACGATACCGATCCGCATGGCGTAGCGGGGAATCGGCTTTTTGTACATGTCGTCAAACATGCCCATCTCCGCCAGCTCCTTTTTCAGCTGC
Source organism: Dysosmobacter segnis (assembly GCA_963616545.1). Taxonomy (GTDB): domain Bacteria; phylum Bacillota; class Clostridia; order Lachnospirales; family Lachnospiraceae; genus Oribacterium. The sequence goes on from CAVELT010000027.1 coordinate 15,762, forward strand.
TCGAAGCGGATATACAGATCTCCGATGCCGTCCATGCTAACCTTTTTCACATAGAGCTGATAGCTGCCGCCCTTTTCGTAGAGAGCAACTCTGCCGGAGCAAAGCACCTGAAATCCGTTTTCCAATTTAAAGGGAAGCCCCGCCCGATCCCCGGCAAACATGATGGCGGAAATCTGCGAAGCTGTGTCCTTCAGTGTGAAATAGATATGTCCGGATGTATGGTACTTCAAATTGGAAACCTCTCCGCGGATCGTGATCTCGCGAAGAAGAAAATCCTCCTGCAGCATTCTGCCGATATAGTGACTGACCTGCGAAACGGAATATACACTTTCCCTCATCACTTATTGATAAGGATATGCATCTTCTTGCCGCCCTGCTTCTTCTCTGTCAGCTCGCCCTTCTTCTCTTTTCCGGGCTTTTTCTCTGCCCCGGCTGCCGGCTGCTCATTGCGGAGAATGCGCGCCAGAACACCGTTGACAAAGGATCCGGATTCCGGTCCGCCGTACTTCTTGGCCAGCTCCACGGCCTCGTTGATGGAAACCTTCTCGGGAACCGCCTCATCGTGCTCCATCTCATAGAGTGCCAGCCGCAGGATGGTCAGATCCGTTTTAGACATTCTGCGTGTTGTCCAGCCCTCTGTCATGCTGTCGATCCGGGCATCCAACTCCGGCAGCACAGCCAGAATCTTCTCCACATCATCCTTCAGCTTCCATTCCTCGGTTTCGGTCAGCTCCTCGATGTGAATCACCTGGTTGCCGTCCTCATAATCCGGGGACTCGAAATAATGCTTCAGCTGCTCCGGTACCTCGGCTCCGGGATAGAACTGTGCACTGAACAGCAGTTTAAACTTATGATCTCTTTCTTCTCTTTTATTCATCTTCTTTT
>CAVELT010000028.1:0-8556 GCA_963616545.1 Dysosmobacter segnis
GCCGATTCAGATAGTCCACCGTCAGCCAGAACACAAAGCGGCGGTAGGGAACCTTTTCATCATGGATCACCGCATGGTGCGGCAGTCCCGGCGGCACCACCACCACGTCCCCATAGCGCAGGGGATATTCTTTTTCTCCGATCTCAATGGAAACATCTCCCTCCAGAAAGAAATAAATTTCATAGTAATCATGGGTATGACTTGCAATCCGGGGCATATTCTGATCACTGTAGTAATAGATCTCAAAGTCCCGGGAAAGCATATACTGCCTGGTATTGAACTTGGTATTTAATTTCCGGCGCATTCTCCTCTCTCCTCCGCACTGCCACATCGCACAACGATATCGCAATGCGATGCTGACAGTTACTCGTTTTCACAGATCTGCCTGTCCCGACAGCTGTGTCATCTGAAAAGCACCTTAGCATGAAACCGCAACTTTTTCAATGTATACAACAATTCCGCCAATCGTTTTTTTGGTGATTTTGCCTATAATCAGGGTATCAGTACAAGAATTCATCACCACATCGCCACAGCGGAAAGGAAAAGTCCTATGGAAATGACATTGAGATGGTATGGCTCCAAATTTGATACGGTAACCCTGAAGCAGATCCGGCAGATCCCCGGCGTCACCGGCGTGATCACAACCTTATATGACACGGCCCCCGGCGAGGTCTGGAGCCGGGAGCGCATCCGGGCCATGAAGGAAGAAGTGGAAGCCGCCGGCCTTCACGTATCCGGCATCGAGAGCGTTAATGTACACGATGCCATCAAAACCGGCAGCGCCGATCGCGATCGCTATATCGACAACTATATCGAAACCCTTGAGAACCTCGGCAAGGAAGACATTCACCTGGTATGCTACAACTTCATGCCCGTATTCGACTGGACCAGAACCGAGCTGGCCCGCAAGCGTCCGGACGGCTCCACCGTTCTTGCCTATACGCAGGAGGCGGTTGACGCTCTGAATCCGGAGAACATGTTCGCCTCCATCGCCTCCGATATGAACGGCACCATCATGCCGGGCTGGGAGCCGGAGCGCATGGAGCACATCAAGGAGCTCTTCGCCCTGTACAAGGATGTGGATGATGAGAAGCTCTTCGCCAATCTGAAGTACTTCCTGGAGCGCATCATGCCGGTATGCGACAAATACGACATCAACATGGCGATCCACCCGGATGATCCGGCATGGAGTGTATTCGGGCTTCCCCGCATTATCATCAACAAGAAGAACATCCTGCGCATGATGGAAATGGTGGATAACCCGCACAACGGCGTCACCTTCTGCTCCGGCTCCTACGGCACCAACCTGGAGAACGACCTGCCGGATATGATCCGTTCTCTGAAGGGACGCATTCACTTCGCCCATGTCCGCAACCTGAAGTTCAACACCCCCACCGATTTCGAGGAGGCAGCACACCTTTCCAGCGACGGCTCCTTCGATATGTACGAGATCATGAAGGCCCTGTATGAAATCGGCTTTGACGGCCCCATCCGTCCCGACCACGGCCGCATGATCTGGGATGAGGTGGCTATGCCCGGATACGGTCTCTATGACAGAGCCCTGGGCGCAGCGTATCTGAACGGTCTTTGGGAAGCAATCGAGAAAGGAGCTGTAAGAGCATGATGGAGTTAACCCGCGAAGGATTGAAGAACAGAAGCGCCTGGGAAAAGGCAGGCTATCAGCTGCCGGCCTTTGATGAGGAAAAGGTGGCGGCTGCCACAAAGGAGAATCCCTTCTGGATCCACTTCGGCGCCGGCAACATTTTCCGTGCCTTCCAGGCCAATGTTGTGCAGAATCTGCTGAATGACGGCACCCTGGATCGGGGGCTCACCGTGGCAGAGGGCTACGATTATGAGATCATCGAGAAGATGAATCATCCCCACGACAACTACTCTATCCTGGCTACCCTGAAGGCCGACGGCAGCATCGAAAAAACGGTTGTGGGCTCCGTGATGGAGTCTCTGGCCCTGAACACTGAGGATGCCGCTTCCTATAACAGATTAAAGGAGATCTTTGCCAAGCCCTCTCTCCAGATGGCTTCCTTTACCATCACTGAAAAGGGCTATTGCCTGACCGATGCCCATGGAAATACCCTGAAGGATGTGGCCGCTGATTTTGCTGCCGGCCCGGAAAAGCCCGTCAGCTACATGGGCAAGGTGGCTTCTCTTCTGTATCACCGTTTCACAGAGGGTGCGCTTCCCATCGCCATGGTCAGCATGGACAACTGCTCTCACAACGGCGACAAGCTGAAGGCAGCCATCACAACATTTGCACAGAAGTGGGCCGAAAACGGCTGTATCAGTCCGGATTTCCCGGCCTATGTGGAATCCGACAAGGTTTCCTTCCCCTGGACCATGATTGATAAGATCACCCCCCGTCCCAACGCTTCCGTTGAGGAAATCCTGAAGAAGGACGGCGTGGAGGGGCTTGAGCCGGTGATCACCAGCAAGAACACCTATGTGGCTCCCTTCGTGAATGCCGAGGAATGTGAATACCTCGTGATCGAGGATGACTTCCCCAACGGACGTCCGGCACTGGAGAAGGGCGGTCCCATCTTCACCAGCCGGGAAACCGTGGACAAGGTAGAGCGCATGAAGGTCTGCACCTGCCTGAATCCGCTGCATACCGCTCTCGCTGTCTTCGGCTGTCTTCTGGATTACAAGCTGATCTCCGAGGAAATGAAGGACGCTTCCCTCAAAAAGCTGGTGGAAAGGCTCGGCTATGTTGAAGGACTGCCGGTTGTGACAGATCCCGGCATTCTGAACCCGAAGGAGTTCCTGGATACTGTACTGAATGTCCGCATCCCGAACCCCTTCATGCCGGATACCCCCCAGAGAATTGCCACAGACACCTCCCAGAAGCTGGCCATCCGCTACGGCGAAACCATCAAGGCTTATGAGGCCTCCGCAACACTGAATACCGCAGATCTCAAAATGATCCCGCTGGTATTTGCCGGCTGGCTCCGTTATCTCACCGGCATGGATGATCAGCTGCAGCCCTTCCAGATCAGCCCGGATCCGCTGCAGTCCAGCCTGCAGCCTGTCCTCTCCGCGGTGAAGCTGGACGGCTCCTGCACGGAGGAAGCTGCCGACGCGGTGCTTCGCCCCATCCTGGAGAACACAAAGATCTTCGGCGTAAACCTCTACGAGGTCGGTCTCGCGGCTACCGTCTGCCGGTATTTCTCCGAAATGACCCAGGGCGCCGGCGCTGTTCGCAAAACGCTTGAGAAATACGTTTAACAGGAGGCATTCTCTATGAAAGCATTTATGGATGACAATTTTCTGCTGCAGACAGAGACCGCCCGGGAGCTCTTTCACAGCACGGCGGAATCTATGCCGATTATTGACTTCCACAACCACCTGAATCCGCAGGAAATCTGGGAGGATCGGTGTTATCACAACCTCACAGAGGTTTGGCTGTCCGGAGACCACTACAAATGGCGCGCGATGCGCGCCAACGGGGTCCCGGAGGCACTGATCACCGGTGACGGGGATCCCTATGAGAAATTCCTGGCCTGGGCCGATACCATCCAGAACTGCATCGGGAACCCCCTCTACCACTGGACCCATCTCGAGCTGCAGCGCTACTTCGGCGTAAAAACACCCCTGTCCCCGGCTACCGCCAAGGCCATCTGGGACGAATGCAATGAGAAGCTTCAGTCCCCGGCCTATTCCGTACGGAATCTGCTGCGAATGCAGAAGGTCGAGGTGCTCTGCACCACAGACGATCCCGCAGATGATCTCAAGTGGCATCAGAAGCTGGCGGAAAAGAAGGATGAGATCGGCTTTGCCGTATGTCCCTCCTTCCGGCCCGGCAAGGTACTGGACATTGAAGACGCAGGCTTCGCCGCCTACATTAACACCCTCTCCAGGGTAAGCGGCATCGATACCGCGAGCCTCTCCGGCCTTCTGTCGGCGCTGGAGAATCGCCTGGATTTCTTTGTGAAAAACGGCTGTCGCGGCACAGACCACAGTGTGGAAAAGGATTTCTACCTTCCCGCTTCTCAGGAGCAGGTATCGGAAATCTATACCAAGGCCCTGCAGGGAAATGCCTTGCGCGCCGAAGAGGGTGCCATGTACCGGGGCTTCCTGCTCACGAAGCTTGGCGAACTGTATGCAGCACGCGGCCTCGTCATGCAGTTCCACATCGGTGCCATCCGGAACAATTCCTCCCGGATTCATGAGAAGCTGGGTGTGGACGTGGGCTGCGACAGCGAGAATGATTTTTCCTATGCGCCGCAGCTCTCCGGTCTCCTGAATGCCATGGACAGGGAAAATCACCTGCCCCGCACCATCCTGTACTATCTGAACCCGAAGGATGCCTCCATGCTCGCCACCATGGCCGGAAATTACCAGGGCAATGAGGAGCATATCCGGGGCAAGCTGCAGCTCGGCAGCGCCTGGTGGTTCTGCGATCACAAGAACGGCATGGAGTACCAGATGGACACGCTGGCGGATGTCGGCCTGATCTCCTCCTTTGTGGGCATGCTCACGGATTCCAGAAGCTTCCTCTCCTTCCCGCGTCATGAGTACTTCCGCCGGATCCTCTGCAACAAGATCGCGAGCTGGGTGGAAAACGGAGAATATCCGAATGACCGGGAATATCTCCACCAGCTGGTACGGAACATCTGCCATGACAATGCAGCGACGTTCTTTGGTTTTTAAAGGAAAAGCTGATTCAATCAGCTTTTCCCCTAAAGTCTTTTCAGAATGAAGGTGAAAGTATGAATGAAATTTTAAATCAGATCAAGGAAATCGGCATTGTGCCGGTGGTGGTGCTGGACGATGCCAAGGATGCCCTTCCCCTTGCGAAGGCGCTGACCGAGGGCGGCCTTCCCTGTGCGGAGGTCACCTTCCGCACGGAGGCCGCAGCCGAGTCCATCCGTCTCATGACGCAGCATTATCCTGACATGCTGGTGGGCGCCGGTACTGTGCTGACTACCGAGCAGGCGGATCGGGCCATTGAAGCGGGCGCGAAATTCATCGTAAGTCCCGGTCTCAACCCGCGGATCGTAAAGTACTGTCTTTCCAAAAATATCCTGATGATGCCCGGCTGTGCCACGCCCAGCGACATGGAGCAGGCCCTGGAGCTCGGCCTCGATGTGGTCAAATTCTTCCCGGCAGAGCCCGCGGGGGGGCTGAAATACATCAAGGCCGTAGCTGCCCCCTACACCAGTCTCTCCTTCATGCCCACCGGCGGTATTTCTCCCGCCAACGTGTCCGAATACCTGGCTTATGACCGCATCCTCGCCTGCGGCGGCAGCTGGATGGTCAAGGGCGCTCTGGTAAAGGAAGGAAACTTTGCCGAAATCACGCGCCTGACAAAGGAAGCGGCAGCGCTGGCCAAGGCGGCCCGCAGAAACTGAGAAACCGGAAGGAGGCATTTCATTCATGGCAAAAATAGTTACACTCGGTGAGATCATGCTGCGCCTGTCTCCCCCGGGCTATGAGCGTTTTGTACAGGCCAGCGACTTCGGGGTCTGCTACAGCGGTGCAGAGGCTAATGTTGCCGCCTCTCTTGCCGAATTCGGGCACGACGCTGCCTTCCTCACCAAGGTGCCTGACAATGCCATCGGCGACGCTGCTGTCCGTTCCCTGCGGGGTCTGGGTGTGAATTGCGCCTACATCCCCCGCGGCGGCAGCCGCCTCGGCATCTATTTTCTGGAAAACGGCGCTTCTGTCCGTCCCTCCAGCGTGATCTATGACCGGGCCGATTCTGCCATTACCCAGGCTTCTGCGGATGAGTTTGACTTTGATGCCATCTTTGAGGGCGCAGATCTCTTCCATCTCTCCGGCATCACACCGGTGCTGAGCCCACAGGCAGGCGCCCTGTCTCTTACGGCAGTGAAAAAGGCCCGGGAACACAATGTGACTGTTTCCTTTGACCTGAACTACCGGAGCAAGCTGTGGACCTCCGGCATTCCGGAAAAGCAGCGGCTGCTGACCGAGATCATGCGCTTCGCCGACATTTGCTTCGGCAACCCGCGGGATGCCGTCAACTGTCTGGGCTATTCCGTGCCGGAGCTGGATCTTCTGCAGTGTGACTATGCCGATGTAATTTGTCAGGAGCAGCTCGGCAAAATGGCCGATTACTATCAGCTTGATTATATTGTTACAACCCAGCGGAAGAGCATCAGTGCCTCCGACAACGGCTGGTCCGCCAGACTCTATCATGACGGTCAGCTGCACACCAGCCATGAATACCCGCTCCACATCGTGGACCGCGTGGGCGGCGGGGATGCCTTCGTAGCCGGCATTCTGCATGGGTACCTCTCAAAAATGGCACCGGTGGATGCTCTCGAATTCGGCACCGCAGCGGCCGCCATCAAGCACACCATCCCCGGCGACATCAACTATGTCTCCGAGGCCGAGGTCTTCCAGCTCATCGAGAGCAAGGGCTCAGGGCGGGTGCAACGGTAAAGTAGTCCTAAAGATAAAACCAGCAGTCATCCTTACGATCTGGATGGCTGCTGGTTTTCTTCTTGCTTCAGTGCCTGCGTGCCTTGGCCGTAAAGCTTTCCACATCGATCCGGATGACGGCCACGGCCTCCGCCATTTTCGGACTGATCGCATGCTTTTCTTCCGTCTGGGTCTGCATCAGCAGCTCAAGCGCGGCGGCCTTCTCCGTCGGGTCCTCGAGGATCACCGCTCTGCCCCGCCCCATGACACTTTCATACTCTGCACCGTAGGCGCAGGGAATGTCCGCCGTCACGAGAGCCTCTCCCCGATCGATCTCCACAAACACCCTGTCATTGCATCTCAGACAGTCCAGCTTGTGGCCTTCCTTTGCAGAGTGCGCAAAGAGCTGCAGCCTTCCGTCCTGTATACAATAGCCGTAGTGCAGCGGCACCACATAGGGATAGTCCCCGTCCAGCATGCCCAGATGCATATATCTGGCTCCCGCAATGATCTTCTCGATCTCAGCAATATCCGTGATTTCTCTGTCTCTTCGACGCATATTCTTCCCTCCTCTGCGTGTCCGGCACAATCATATGTTCAACATTATATCACGAGTTGTAACTGTTTAGCACCGAAACGGCAGATATTCGATAAACTTCTTGACTGCCGGTGTGAGATGCTTTTGATTTTTGGTCGCCAGTCCAATGGATCGATAATAGGGCTTTTGCAGGGCCCGGATCTCCAGCTGATACGGAATACGCTGCAGGATCATGTCAGGCAGAATGCTGATTCCCATGCCTCTTTCCACCATGGCCATGATGGCAAAGTCCTCCCAGGTGGTGAAGCGAATATCCGGCTGCACATGGGAATGCTCCAGCAGCTCAGAAACCTCCGTCTTCCCGCCGTGCTCCAGCAGCAGAAACGGCAGCCCGTTCAACTCCTCAATGGCAACCCGTTCCTTTTCGGCAAGGCGATGTCCCGGCGGGAGCACAAGCTTGTATTCATCCTGTTTCAGCAGGATCGTATCAAATTGCGGCAATGTCGGCAGGCGCAGAAAGCCGCAGTCTACCCGCCCGTCCCGGATCCACTGCTCCACCTCAGCATAGTCGCCGAGCAGCATCTCATATTCGATACCGGGATAGTCCTTCTGCAGCGCAGCAAAAATATTCGGAAGCCAGTTGATTGCCACGCTGGCAAAGGTGCCGATGCGGACAACGCCGGTCTCTATCCCGTTCATTCGGCAGATCTGTCCCTCCAATTCCTGATGATCCTGCAGGATCTTCCGCAGAAGCGGCAGAAGCTGCTCCCCGGCGGAGGTCAGGCAAACCCCCTTTTTACTGCGCTCCAGCAGCGTCATGCCACATTCACTTTCCAGATCCGCAACCATCTTACTGACCGAGGACTGCGCATAATCGAGCTCACGCGCCGCACGGGTGAAGCTTCCCCATTCCACGGTTTTGACAAAGGCCAGGTACTGCAGTAAAGAATTCTCCATCTCTCATCCATTCCATTTTTCGATTTTATTCATCTATTATATTCGTTTTTGATATTTTACTGCATCCCGTATGATATGGAAAGACTGATTTGAGAAAGAGCAAGCACACCTCGTGCTTGCATCCGGAGGACAAAATATGAATATGAACTTAAAAACCGCAGATATGGATATGCTGCACGGCCGGCTGGCCGGAAAGCTGCTGTTTTTCACGCTTCCCATTGCACTGAGCAGCATGGTGCAGCAGCTGTTCAATGCAGCAGACACAGCTGTTGTCGGTTATTTCGGCAGCGAAGCTGCCCTCGCAGCGGTAGGCACAAACACGGAGATCATCGCACTGATCGTTACCGTCTCCTCCGGCTTATCCGTCGGTGCAAATGTTCTGATCGCAAGTCAGATCGGCAAAGGCAGGGAAGCGGAAATCCCCGCCGTGATACAGACCTCCATGCTGCTGGCCTGTTTGATCGGCATCGCCGGTCTGCTTTTCGGGCAGGGAATGGCGGCACCTCTCCTGCAGCGAATGCAGACACCATCCGGTATTTTCAATGCGGCAAAGCTCTATCTGCAGATCTATATGCTGGGCTATCCCTTTCTGCTGCTGTACGACTTTGGTGCCGCCGCATTGAGAGCCCGCGGCGACAGCCGCTATCCGTTTCTTGTTCTGC
>CAVELT010000029.1:0-11197 GCA_963616545.1 Dysosmobacter segnis
GTCTTCGACATGGGAGATGTACTGATCGAGTACGCCTCCGATCTCGTGACAAAGCATTATACAGATGATCCGGCGGTGATCCGCGAGATACACAACGTGATGTTCTGCTCCCAGGAGTGGTTCAAGCTGGACGGCGGCCTCATCACCGAGGAGGTGGCGGAGTCCCGCTGGCTGCCCCGCATGTCCTCCGACGCGGTGCGGGAGATTGCCCGTCTGGCCTTCCGCGACTGGCATCTCTACAATATGTGGGAGAAGCCCGGCATGGCCGAGGTCGTGGCGGCCCTGAAGGCGCGGGGACAGCACATCTATATCCTCTCCAATGCGAGCCTTCGCCTGCCGGACTGCTATCGCGATGTTATGCCCCGAGCAGAGCTTTATGACGGCGTCTTCTTCTCGGCTGAGGAGAAGTGCGTGAAGCCCCAGGACGTGATCTTCCAGCGCTTCTTCCGCCGCTTCGGCCTGCAGCCCGCGGACTGCTTCTTCATTGACGATCTGCCGGAGAACATTGCGGGCGCCGCGGCCGTGGGCATGGACGGCTATGTCTTCCGGGACGGGAAGGCAGAGACCCTGCGGAAGGTACTGGAGGTCTGAGGGATGCCCGGGATAATGTCTTCAGCGGTAAAGATCCGTCGGAAGGTAACTGCGCCGGTACTCCGACTGCAGGAAGGGAAGCAGGGCCTCCGGATTCTGGAATCGCCTCTGCTGGCAAAGACCGGTCTCGTGAAGCATGGCTTTTCCACCCGCTTCGGCGGCGTCAGCACGGGAATCTATGAAAGCATGAACCTGAGCTTTACCCGGGGAGACCGGGAGGAGGCGGTGCAGGAAAACTACCGGAGAATGGCTGAGTTCCTGTCGGTGCCGCCGCAGCGCTTTGTGCTGACGTATCAGACCCACACGGACAATATCCGCGTGGTGACCGAGGCGGATGCCGGAAAGGGGCTCACCCGGCCCCGGGATTACGGTGATGTGGACGGGCTTATCAGCAATGTACCGGAGCTCTGCCTCGGCGTGTTCTGGGCGGACTGCGTGCCGATCCTTCTGCTGGATCCGGTGCATCGGGCCGTCGGCGCTGTGCATTCCGGCTGGCGCGGCACTGTGCAGTGTATCGGCGCCAAGGCAGTAGCGGCCATGGGCGAGGCCTACGGCACCCGTCCCGAGGATGTGCTGGCGGTTATCGGCCCCAGCATCTGCCGGGACTGCTATGAGATTTCGGAGGATGTGGCGCTTCGCTTTCGTGAGGCCTTTCCGAAGACGGCGGGGATCCTGACGGACAAGGGGCGGAATGCCGCCGGAGAGCAGAAGTATCTTCTGGATCTCTGGGCAGCGAACCGCGCGATTCTGCTTTCGGCGGGCCTCCGTCCGGAAAATCTGGAGTGCACCGACATTTGCACCTGCTGCAATCCGGAACTGATGTTTTCTCATCGCGCTGCCGGCGACCGCCGCGGGAACAACGGCGCCTTTATTGCACTTGTAAGAGAGGACGGGAACGGTTAAGATAGAGGCTGACTGCTCGGCGCTGCAGCGCCGAACCATTCTATTTAGGGAGGAAACGACACTATGGGACTGATCATTCCGAAGAATTATGATCCGCGTCTTTCGGTACGGGAGACGCAGGAGGCCATCAAGTATATCCGCGATACCTTTCAGAAGGAATTCGGAAAGGAGATGCAGCTGTCCAGAATTTCGGCACCGCTTTTCGTGGAGAAGAGCACCGGACTCAATGACAATCTGAACGGCTATGAGCGGCCGGTAAGCTTTGATGTGCCCTGGAAGCCGGAGGAGACCATCGAGGTGGTGCATTCCCTGGCCAAGTGGAAGCGTATGGCGCTGAAGCGCTACGGATTTGAACCGGGCGAGGGCCTCTATACCAACATGAACGCCATCCGCCGGGATGAGGAGCTGGACAATCTGCACAGCTGCTATGTGGACCAGTGGGACTGGGAGAAGGTGATCCGGAAGGAGGAGCGGAATGAGGTGACCCTGGAGGGTACCGTGCGCATGATCTTCCGCATCATCAAGCATATGGAGCATGAGGTCTGGTACAAGTATCCCCATGCTGTGAAGAAGCTGCCGGATGACATCTATTTTATCGATTCCGAGACCCTGCTGCAGCTGTATCCGGACAAGAGCCCGAAGGAGCGGGAGAATCTGATCACGAAGGAGCACGGCTGTGTCTTCATTTCCCGCATCGGCGACAAGCTCTCCAACGGCGAGCCCCATGACGGCCGGGCACCAGACTATGATGACTGGAGCCTGAACGGCGATATTCTCTTCTGGTTTGATACTCTGAACTGTGCACTGGAGATTTCCTCCATGGGCATCCGGGTTTCCGAGGAATCTCTGCGGGAGCAGCTGAAGAAGGCGGGCTGTGAGGAACGCGCCTCCCTGCCCTATCATCAGATGCTGCTGAACGGCGAGCTGCCCTATACCATCGGCGGCGGCATCGGACAGAGCCGCCTCTGCATGCTTCTGCTGGACAGAGCCCACATCGGTGAGGTACAGGCCTCCATCTGGCCCGAGGACATGGTGAAGACCTGCCGGGAGAACAATATTATTCTCCTGTGACGCCTGCTGCCTCCTTGGCCAGCCGGTCCGCCATTTCGTTGAAGCGGACGCCGGTATGCGCTTTTACCTTTTGAAAATGAATCTCAATGGCCTGCCGCTGCTTCGCAATGAAGTCGCGGTAGGCCTTTGTGCCCTCTTTATTGCATTTCCAGCTGCCCTCGGCCCAGCACTGAATCCCCATATAGTCATAGAATACGGTGATGGAGGGATAATGTCTTTGCACCGCCTCTTCAATGGCCCGCATGGCGCCGTGAAGCTCCCCGGCAACGTTTCGCATGGAAGCGAGCTCCGGATCCTGTCCGCTGCCCTGGAAGGTGGTATAGTCGCCGCTTTCCTCAATCAGCACCACGCCGTAGCCGTAGGTTTTGCTGTTCTTTTCGAAGCTGCCGTCCACGTAGGCGATGCAGGCGGTATTGATGACGCTCGGATCCGTGATTTCCGTCGGCGCTGCCCCGGCTGTCGGGCCGACAGCATTATCCTCCCGGACAAAGGCCAGCGCCTCGACCTCGGTTTTGAATTTCTTGTATACAGCGGCAGGATAGCCCATGACCTGGGCCTTGCAGTCATCCCAGCTCCGGTAAATGCCGGGCTTGCGTCCCTTGCGGACGGCGTAAAAAAAGCTCATTGTGTTCTCCTTAAAAGGTTTTTCGTTTTGTCCGTGAAAGCATAGCACAAGTATGCTATGATGGGGAAGGTTTGAGATTAAGATGAGGAGGAAACCTTCATGAAAAAAATAAAGGCGGCGCTGTTCGACCTGGACGGCACCCTTGTGAATTCGATCTACAGTCTGCAGGACACCATGAACAAGACCATGGCGCATTTTGGGCTGGACAGCATCACGGAGGCCCAGACCTGTCAGTATGTGGGAAATGGCTATCAGGTCTTTGTGGAGAAGTCTCTCGCGGCCACGGCGGAGCGTCTCTATCGTGAGGCGGAAAAGTGGGAGCGGAAGGACGAGGACCGGGCTTTCGAGCTGGACCAGCAGGCGGATGAGGTGATGGAAAACTATGATGAGGCCTGCGAATATTATCTTTCGATCTTCGAGGACAACTGCTGCTATCGGGCGGAGGCCTATCCGGGAATGAAGGAATCCCTGGCGGCGCTGCGGGAGCAGGGCGTGAAGCTGGGCTGTGTTACGAATAAGCCGCTGACGGAGGCGGAGAAGGTACTGAATCATGTTTTCGGCGAGGGATATTTCGACTATATCTCGGCAGACGACGGCAGCCATCCGCTGAAGCCGGATCCCGGTGTGATTTTTGACGCCTGCAGGCATCTTTCGGTGGAAAAGGAGGCCTGCGTTTTCGTGGGAGATACGAAGACGGATATGGATGCGGCAGCGGCAGCGGGAGTGCCGGGCATCGGCTGTGTGTACGGCTTCCGGGGCCGGAAGGAGCTGGAGGAGCACGGTGCGGCGGTGCTGATCGAGACGGCGGCAGAGCTCGCAGCAGCGGTGGCTTCTCTGGACGATTAAGGAAATTCTGACAAACGCATATTGTTTGCAAATCTTTGCGGCCGCCGGTTGACAAAGCAAATCCTGCGGCACTATAATCAGCACTGTTGACGAAAGAGTGCTAATTTTGCGATTCTTCGAAAGGAGCAAATGGATCATGACAAGTATAGATATCGTATCCGGCTTTCTCGGCGCCGGAAAAACCACCTTTATTCAGAAGCTGCTGAATGAGGCGCTGAAGACGGAGAAAGTGGTTCTCATCGAGAATGAGTTCGGTGAGATCGGCATTGACGGCGGTTTTCTGAAGGATTCCGGCATCGAGATCCGGGAAATGAATCAGGGCTGCATCTGCTGCTCGCTGGTGGGAGATTTCGAGACCTCCTTGTCTGAGGTGGTGGAGAAGTATCATCCGGACCGGATCATCATCGAACCCTCCGGTGTCGGCAAGCTGTCCGACATCATCGGTGCGGTGAAGTCCATTGCCGGCAAGCTCGAGGTGGAGCTGCATGCGGCCGTGACGGTGGTGGATGCCCAGAAGGCCAAGCTGTACTCCAAGAACTTCGGCGAATTTTTCAACAACCAGATCCAGTATGCCGGTGCCGTGGTGCTCTCCAGAACCGACGTGGCAAAGGAGGAAAAGGTCAGTGAGGCGGTGGAGATCATCAAGGCCCTGAATCCGAAGGCCACAGTGATCACCACACCGGCAGCAGAGCTCAGCGGTGCGCAGCTGATGGAAATCATTTCGAAGCCGGACGATATGGAGGAGGAAATGCTCCGTGAGGTGATGGCGCGTGTGAAGGAGCATGAGCATCACCATGATCATGATGAGGACGAGGAGCACGAGTGCTGCCATCACCACCATCATCATGACGAGGATGAAGAAGAGCATGAGCATCATCACCACCATGATGACGAGGATGAGGAAGAAGGCGAGCATCATCACCACCATCACGATGAGGATGAGGAAGAGCATGAGCACCATCATCACTACGATGAGAACGGCAACTGCTGCTGCGGACATCATCATGACGAGGACGAGGAAGATGAGGAGCATCATCACCACCATCATGATGAGGATGCGCCGGAGGGCGTTCACATCCACAACCATCATCACCACCATCACCATCATCACGGCGAGGGAGAGCATGATGCAGATGAGATCTTCACCAGCTGGGGCCTGGAGACCGTGCATGCCTTTGACCGGCAGAAGCTGGAGGGCATTCTGGCCGAGATGGCAGAGAGCGAGAAATACGGCATGGTGGTTCGCTGCAAGGGCATGCTGAAGGATACCGACGGACAGTGGATGTACTTTGATCTGGTGCCGGGCGAGACCGAGATCCGTCAGGGCTCTCCGGAATACACCGGCAAGGTAGTGGTGATCGGTGCAAAGCTCAATGAGGCACTGCTGAAGGAAGCCTTTGTGGGCTGATGAAAAAGGAAGAAGCTGTTCCGGGCCGCATCGCGGCCGAACGGCTTATGAAAGAGGAGAAAAGAAATGGCAACAAGCGATAACTATGATCTGGATGATGACAGCTTGCCCGTATTTCTGATCAACGGCTTCCTGGAGGCCGGAAAAACGGAGTTTATCAAGTATACGATGGCCCAGGAGTATTTCCAGTCCGAGGGCACTACACTGCTGCTGCTCTGTGAAGAGGGCGAAAATGAATATGAGCCGGAATTCCTGGAGAAGTACCATACGATTCCCGTCGTCATGGAAAACATTTCGCAGTTCAACCGGGAATATCTCAGCGAGCTGGAGAAAAAGTATCAGCCGGAGCGTATTCTCATCGAGTGGAACGGCATGTGGAACCAGGACGATCTGTACGACGGCCCCATGAGCGAGAAGCTGCTGGCAGAGCAGCAGGGGCGGGAGCCGGCGTATCAGGTTTCGCTGCCGGAAAGCTGGGTGATCTATCAGGTCATCACCATTGTGGACGGCTCCACACTGGATCTGTATCTCAACAACATGAAGGCCTTCCTGGGACAGATGCTGCGTACAGCGGAGCTCTGTATCGTGAACCGCTGCGATGGTATCCCGCAGGACAAGCTGGTGGACTACCGCCGGAAGATTCGTGCCATGGGACAGAATGCCATGCTGATCCTGGAGGGCAAGGACGGCGAAATTCCGCAGGATATGCTGCCGGAGGACCTGCCCTATGATCTGAGCCAGCCGAAGATCGAGGTGAAGCCGGAGGATTACGGTATCTGGTTTGTGGACTGCATGGACAACCCGGAGCGCTATCTCGGAAAGGACATCAGCTTCTCGGCCATGGTGCTGAAGCGGAAGCAGATGCCGGCCAACGAGTTTATTCCGGGACGTATGGCCATGACCTGCTGTGCACAGGATATGACATTCCTGGGCTTTGTCTGCCGGGGCGATGAGGCGCTGATCGCGCCCTATGCCACCCGGGACTGGGTGAAGCTGACGGCGAAGGTGAGCATGGAGGAGCGCGAGGAGTATCACGGCGAGGGCCCGGTGCTCCTGCTCGAAGACATTGCCCGCACCGGCGAGATCGAAGAGCCGGTGAACTTTTGATTACCCAACGGGCTCAGCGGCGAGCGTATCAAAGGCTTTGCGAAAGCAAAGCCTTCTTTGCGTATAACCCACAAGAATGCCTGCCATGAAATCCATTCCTCTATTGCATTTCAGAAGGAACTGCCGTATAATACACGCATCATTACATCAGTGCTTTAAAGCGTAAAGCTACTGAGACGGGAGGATCATTATGAAAATGAAGAAATGGGCAGCAGCCTCCGTGGCTGCAATGATGGCAGCTTCCATGGTCGGCTGTGGTTCCGGCTCAACAAGCACCGCAACAACAGCGGCAGCAGAGGAGGCAGCGACAACAGCCGCTGCGGCAGAGGGAACAGAGGCCGCCTCTGAGGCAGCCAAGGCCGATGACGGCAAGACCTACAAGATCGGTGTGCTGCAGCTGGTACAGCATGCGGCACTGGACAAGAGCAATGAGGGCTTCGTAGCAGCACTGGATGACGCCGGCCTCAATTATGAGATCGACCAGCAGAACGCCTCCGGCGAGCAGTCAGCCTGCCAGACCATTGCCGAGAAGTTTGTCAATGATGGTGATGATCTGATCTTCGCCATCGCCACACCGGCAGCACAGGCCGCTTCTGCAGCCACCACAGAGATTCCCATCGTCCTTTCCGCAGTGACAGATCCGGCAGAATCCGGTCTGGTGGCAAGCAACGATGCACCCGGCGGCAATGTGACCGGTACCTCTGATCTGACACCGGTAGCAGAGCAGATCGATCTTCTGCAGAAGCTGATCCCGGATGCCAAGACTGTGGCCATTCTTTACTGCTCTGCAGAGTCCAATTCCGAGATTCAGGCCCAGATGGCGAGAGACGCTCTGGATGCTGCCGGCATTGCGCATGAGGATTACACCGTTTCCAACTCCAACGAGATTCAGACGGTTGTAGAGTCCATGATCGGCAAGGTAGATGCAATTTATGCACCCACAGACAATACCATCGCAGCCGGAATGGCTACCGTTGCTCAGGTGGCAAACGACAACAAGCTGCCGGTGATCTGCGGCGAGTCCGGCATGGTCAACGAGGGCGGTCTGGCAACCTACGGCATTGATTATTATCAGCTCGGTTACTTGGCTGGCCAGCAGGCAGTGGAGATTCTTGTAGACGGCAAGAGCCCGGCAGACATCCCCATCGGTTACCTGTCCGCTGACAAGTGTGAGCTGACCATCAACCAGGAGACCGCTGATCTTCTCGGCATTGATACCTCATCTGTACAGTAAAAGCAGAAATTACAATCAGCAAGGGAGCTCTCTCTGTGAGAACAGAGGGGGCTCTTTTTCGGTGGAAGGCTTGCATTGCCTGTGGCGATACTCTATAATGAACAAATCAGTGCGTTAATGCTTTGACGCTTTGGTGTGCAACAGAAGGGATAACAGGAGGATTTGGATGAGCGGATTGCTGGCATCTATGCTCGGTGCGGTTTCCCAGGGACTGATCTGGTCTCTGATGGTACTGGGTGTATACATTACATTTAAGCTTTTGGATATTGCGGATATGACGACGGACGGCGCCTTCGCCCTGGGCGGTTGCGTCTGTGCGACCCTGATGCTGAAGGGCTGCGACCCGACGCTGGCAGTGGCCTGCGGTGCTGCCGCCGGCGGCGTTGCCGGTGCGGTGACTGGTGTTCTGCATACCTTTTTCGGCATTCCGGCCATTCTTGCTGGCATTCTGACCCAGATCTCTCTCTGGTCCATCAACCTGCGGATCATGTCGGATAAGTCGAACCAGTCCATCAACAAGATCAATTCCGACATTACCTTCTGGGTAGACCGTCTGGGTGTGACCCAGTCCCAGGCCTCCCTCATTGTGGGTGCCATTGTGGTGATCCTGGCTGTCGCCGTGCTGTACTGGTTCTTCGGCACCGAGCTGGGCGCTTCCCTGCGTGCCACCGGCAACAACGAGGATATGATCCGTGCCCTGGGCGTGGATACCAATAAGGCGAAGCTCATGGGCCTGGTGATTGCCAACGTTTTCGTGGGTCTCTCCGGTGCGCTGATCTGTCAGTCCACAAAGTATGCCGATGTGGGTATGGGAACCGGCGCCATCGTGATCGGTCTGGCTGCCATCGTCATCGGCGAGGTGCTTTTCGGCAGAGCCCGGAATTTCGGCGCCAAGCTGCTGGCGGCAGTGGCAGGCTGCGTGATCTACTTCCTGATTCGTGCGATTGTGCTGAGAATGGGCATGAAGGCCAACGATATGAAGTTGCTTTCTGCCGGTATTGTGGCGCTGGCGCTCTGCGTGCCGGTGGCGGCTGCCAAGCTGAAGGCCAGCCGGAGCTACCGCGAGAGCGTTTCCGATGAGGAGCTGGCAGCGGAGGAGAAGGGAGAGCAGGAGTCATGCTGAGAATTTCAAATGTCCGGAAAACCTTTAACAAGGGAACTGTCAACGAAAAGAAGGCACTGCGGGGCATCGACCTGACCCTGGCGGACGGCGACTTTGTCACCATCATCGGCGGCAACGGTGCCGGAAAATCCACAATGCTGAACATGATCGCCGGTGCCTATCCCGTAGATTCCGGCGTCATTGAGATCAACGGCCAGAACATTACCCGGATGCCGGAGTACAAGAGAGCGAAGTACATCGGCCGCGTGTTCCAGGATCCCATGAAGGGCACAGCGGCGGATATGCAGATCGAGGAGAATCTGGCGCTGGCCTTCCGGCGGGGTGACCGTCGGCGTCTGCGCTGGGCTGTGACACAGAAGGAACGGGAGTTCTACCGGGATGCGGTGGAGCGTCTGGGACTGGGACTGCAGGGGCGCATGACCTCAAAGGTGGGTCTTCTGTCCGGCGGACAGCGGCAGGCCCTGACCCTTCTCATGGCCACGCTGAAGAAGCCGCAGCTCCTGCTTCTGGACGAGCATACGGCGGCCCTGGATCCGAAGACGGCCTCCAAGGTGCTGAAGCTCACGGAGGAAATCGTGGAGGGCGATCACCTCACGGCGCTGATGGTCACCCACAATATGCACGATGCCATCAGCATCGGCAACCGTCTCATCATGATGGACAACGGCAAGATCATCTATGATGTGCAGGGTGAGGAGAAGAAGAAGCTGACCGTAGAGGATCTGCTGAAAAAGTTTGAGGAGGCATCCGGCGGCAGCTTTGCCAATGACCGCATGATGCTGGCCCACTGAGTAAACATATGAAGATTCCCAAAATTGTGTTCAAGGGGGAAAACGGCAGCACGCTGGACCGGAAAATCATCGGATTTTCCGCCGGCGTTTTTGTCGTTCTGTGCATTTTGCTGACGGCCGTGCTGCTGAGGCGGAGGGGTAATGCCTTCGGGCCGGAGAGCCCGGCAGAGGCGGAGGAGGTGACAGTCCTGCAGGAAGACATTTCCACCGCTTCGGTGATCCGGAAGCTGACCGATCAGCTGCGGGAGACCCGCCGACAGGAGGCTATGGAGCAGTACAGCAATCTCGGCATCGTCCAGTGCAGCTCCTATATCAACTTCCGCACCAAGCCGGATCAGACCGACATCACCAACATTCAGGGCATGCTGAAGAACGGCGCGGCGGTGGACATTCTGGCGCTGAACCCGGAGGGAGCAGAGGGCTGGGCCCAGGTGCGCTCCGGTGGCATGGAGGGCTACATTTCCGCAAGCTACCTGCTGCAGGGTGAGGAAGCGGCGGCGAAGGTGGATGCGCTTATCGATGTGCGGGCTACCGTGATCTGTGATAAGCTCCGCATTCGTTCGGCACCGGAAATCGCTGAGGGCAATACCGTCGGCTCGGCTGCCGAAGGGGAAAAATATCAGGTGCTGCGCCGCGTGAATGCCGACTGGATCGAGGTTGTGACGGACAATATTGAGGGCACCGACGTGGGCTATATGTCTGCCTCACCGGAGCACGTCTCTCTGGCTTACGGACTGGATGAGGCCAGGTCTCTGGATCTTCGGCAGAAGGTACTCAATATGTATGATGTGCTGGGCGTTTCCAAGGCCCAGGATTATGTCAATATCCGTTCCTCGCCGAAGGAGGACGGCATTGACAATATTGTCGGAAAATTCCCCGGCTACGCCGGCGCCAATATTCTGGGCGAGGAGGACGGCTGGTACAAGATTCAGTCCGGCGCGGTGACGGGCTATGTCCGGAAGGATCTGGTGGCCACCGGCGCGGAGGCGGAAAGCCTGGCGGTGAGCCATGCCTCTGTTATGGCCATCGTGAATACGGATGCCCTCAATGTGCGGGCAGAGCCTTCGACGGATGCGCAGGCCTGGACAAAGATCACGAAGGATCAGCGCTACAATGTTGTGAATCAGCTGGACGGCTGGGTGCAGCTGGAGCTGGATACCGGCGACGACGAGGACAGTGAGCAGGGGGCCTATGTTTCCACGAGGGACAACAATGTTTCGGTGACCTATGCCCTGCAGGAGGCGGTGGAGTACAAGCCGGCGGTAGAGGCGGCAAATGCTGCGGCAGCCTTCCGCAACCAGATCGTGAACTACGCCTGTCAGTTTGTGGGAAATCGTTATGTCTGGGGCGGAACCTCGCTCACCAACGGCTGTGACTGCTCCGGCTTTACACAGTCCGTGCTGAAGCATTTCGGCATTTCCATTCCCCGGGTATCCAGGGATCAGGCCAGAACCGGCGTCAAGGTGGACAGCAGCAGTATGCGGCCGGGAGATCTGAT
>CAVELT010000030.1:0-7307 GCA_963616545.1 Dysosmobacter segnis
GGATGTTCTTCACATTCTCCGTGGTGATGGCAAAGGAGGTCAATGTCGGCGGTACGTCCAGCTTTTCAAAGCTGCCGGACATGGAATCCTTGCCGCCGATGGCTGCAATGCCCAGATCCAGCTGTGCAGAAAAGGCACCGAGCAGCGCCTCCAGCGGCTGGCCCCAGCGGGACGGCACATGTCCGGGCTTGCCGAAGTACTCCTGGAAGGTAAGGTAGGTGTCCTCGAAGCCGGCGCCGGTGGCAATCAGCTTACAAACCGACTCCACCACAGCCAGATAAGCTCCCTTATACGGACTCTTCTCGGTAATGAAGGGGTTGTAGCCGTAAGCCATCACGGAACAAAGCTCTGTATGCTGCTTCTCCACGGAAATCTTTGCAGCCATGGCCTGGATCGGGGTTCTCTGGTACTTTCCGCCGAAGGGCATCAGCACAGTACCGGCACCGATGGTGGAATCGAAGCGCTCGCTGAGTCCCCGCTTGGAGCAGACATTGAGATCACCGGCAAGCTTCTCCAGATTCTCTGCGAAGCTGCCCTTCACCTCCTTATGAATGTCCTCTGCCTTCTGGGTTTCAATTTCGATATGCTTCTCTGCACCGTTGGAGTTCAGGAACTCTCTGGAAAGATTCAGGATCACCTTGCCGTTCCAGTGCATGATCAGACGATTGGTATCCGTCACATTTGCCACATGGTTGGCCTCCAGGTTTTCCTTCTGTGCCAGTTCCATGAAATGGGCCTCATCCTCGGGTGCCACCACAACCGCCATTCTCTCCTGAGACTCGGAAATGGCCAGCTCCGTGCCGTCCAGACCCTCGTACTTCTTCGGCACCTTATTCAGGTCAATGTCCAGGCCGTCTGCCAGCTCGCCGATGGCAACAGAAACACCGCCGGCGCCGAAGTCGTTGCAGCGCTTAATGAGACGGCTGGCCTCCGGATTGCGGAAGAGACGCTGCAGCTTTCTCTCCTCCGGTGCATTACCCTTCTGCACCTCGGCACCGCAGCTGTCCAGAGACTCCAGATTATGGGCCTTGGAGGAGCCGGTGGCACCGCCGATACCATCACGGCCGGTACGGCCGCCCAGAAGAATGATCACATCTCCCGGTGCCGGTACCTCACGCCGCACGTTCTCTGCCGGAGCGGCTGCCACAACGGCACCGATCTCCATGCGCTTTGCGGCATAGCCCGGATGATAGATCTCGTCCACCAGTCCGGTAGCCAGACCGATCTGGTTGCCGTAGGAGGAGTAGCCGTCTGCCGCCGTGGTCACAAGCTTACGCTGCGGCAGCTTGCCCTCCATGGTCTCGGTGACCGGCACGGTGGGATCGGCTGCACCGGTGACACGCATAGCATGGTACACATAGGAGCGACCGGAAAGCGGATCCCGGATGGCGCCGCCGATACAGGTAGCCGCACCGCCGAAGGGCTCGATCTCTGTGGGATGATTGTGGGTCTCGTTCTTAAACAGCAGCAGCCAGTCCTGCAGCTCGCCGTCCACATCCACCTGAATCTTCACGGTGCAGGCATTGATCTCCTCGGACTCGTCCAGCTTGCTGAGCTTGCCCTCCTGCTTCAGCACCTTCGCAGCGATGGTGCCGATGTCCATGAGATTCATGGGCTTTGTTCTGTTGATCTCCTTCCGGGCATCAAGATAACGATCCCAGGCCTTCTGCACCTCTTCATCCGCAAACTTCACAGAATCGATGGTAGTCAGGAATGTGGTATGACGACAGTGATCGGACCAGTAGGTATCGATCATGCGAATCTCGGTGATGGTCGGATCCCGGTGCTCGCTGCGGAAATAGTCCTGGCAGAACTTGAGATCATCCAGATCCATAGCCAGTCCCTTTTCCTCCAGGAAGCGATGCAGCGTCTCCTCGGACTCCTCGATAAAGCCGGTGAGGGTCTCCACCTCTGTAGGGATGTCATACTTCATATCCAGCGTATCCACCTCGGCAAGGCTTGCCTCGCGGGCCTCTACCGGGTTGATGACATACTTCTTGATCTCGGCAATTTCCTTCTCTGTCAGCTTGCCGTAGAGCATATATACCTTGGCAGAACGTACCTTAGGCTTGTCTCCCTGGGTCAGGATCTGGATACACTGCTCGGCAGAATCCGCACGCTGGTCGTACTGTCCCGGCAGATACTCCACCGCAAAGGTGAAGGCATTTTCCTGCGGAAGCTCCGTGTATACATCATCCAGCTGGGGCTCTGACAGCACCTTCTGCACCGCCTGCTCGAAAACAGCCGGCTCCAGTCCCTCTACATCATAGCGATTGAAGAGTCGCACATCCTCCAGGTTCTGAATCAGAAGAATGTTCTGAATGTCCCGCTTCAGGCCGTCTGCACTGTGACGAAGTCCCTTCTTCTTTTCCACATAAACGCGATTTACCATTTCGCTCTTTCCCCCTTATTTCTCCGTATAGGCTCTCAGCGCCCGCTGACCGATGTCCCGGCGCATATGCATATTTGTGAAATGTATGCGGTCCGCATCCTCGTAAGCGAGCTTCACTGCATCGGCAAGCGCTGCTGCCGTGCGCACCACGCCCAGCACTCTGCCGCCCTTGGTGTACAGGCGTCCGTAACGCTTTTCCGCACCGGCAACATAGACATTTTCGCAGGTTTCAATGCCGGTGATCTCATAGCCGGACTGATACTTCACCGGATAGCCGCCGGAAGCAACGACCACACAGCAGGCGCTCTGGTTCTTCCAGCGCACCTCTGTCTCCGCCAGTGTGCCGTTGGTGGTGGCCTCCATAATGGTCAGAAGATCCGAATCCAACAGCGGCAGCACCACCTGGGTCTCCGGATCGCCGAAGCGGCAGTTGTACTCAATGACCTTCGGCCCCTTCTCTGTCAGCATCAGGCCGAAGTAAAGGCAGCCCTTAAAGGTTCTGCCCTCTGCATTCATGGCTGCAATGGTGGGCAGGAAAATGGTTTCCATGCAGGTCGCCGCAATTTCCTTTGTATAATAGGGGTTCGGCGCCACAGTGCCCATGCCGCCGGTATTCAGACCCTGATCTTCGTCCAGTGCACGCTTATGATCCATGGAAGAAATCATCGGCACCACGGTCTTTCCGTCTGTAAAGCTCAGCACGGAAACCTCCGGTCCGGTCAGGAATTCCTCGATGACGATCTGGTCTCCGGAATGGCCGAACTTCTTCTCCTCCATAATGGTGCGGATGCCGGCCTCCGCCTCCTCCCGGGTCATGGCAATGATGACGCCCTTGCCCAGTGCCAGGCCGTCCGCCTTAATAACCGTCGGAATCGGGCAGGTCTTCACATATTCCTCTGCGGCGGCAAGGTCTGTGAAGACCTCATACTCTGCCGTGGGAATGCCGTATTTCTTCATGAGATTTTTCGAGAAAACCTTGGAGCCCTCAATGATGGCCGCATTCTTATGGGGACCGAAAGCAGGAATGCCAACAGCCTCCAGTGCATCCACCATGCCCAGCACCAGAGGGTCATCCGGTGCCACCACCGCATAATCAATGGCATTTTCCTGACAGAAGCGCACCACACCGTCGATGTCCGTTGCAGAAATCTCCGGTACACACTCCGCATCTGCCGCAATACCGCCGTTTCCGGGAAGAGCATAGATCTTTTCTGCCCGGGGGCTCTTCTTCAGACTCTTAATGATGGCGTGTTCTCTTCCGCCGCCGCCGATGACTGCAATCTTCATGATTCCGCCTCCACAATTTCCTTTGACATGAGCTCTGCCGCTGCCGGCAGCAGCTTCCATTCTGCCTGCTCCATGACACGGCGCTGCAGGATCTCCGGCGTATCTCCCGGAAGAATCTCCACCGCCTTCTGCAGCAGGATCCGTCCGCCGTCCGGCACCTCATTCACAAGATGCACCGTGGCACCGGTCACCTTCACACCGTAGCTCAGGGCCGCTTCATGGACCTTCAGCCCGTAATATCCCTTTCCGCAGAAGCTCGGGATCAGTGAAGGGTGGATGTTGATGATCCGGTCTGCAAAGCGCTTGGTAAAATTCTCGGAAAGGATGGTCAGGAAGCCTGCCAGGATGATGAGGTCAATGTCGTTTTCCTCCAGTACGGAGATGAGCTTTGCTTCATCCTTATGCACCACTGTATGCTTGATGCCGGCCTCTTCCGCCCGGGTCAGGGCGAAAATGCCCTCCCGGGAGCCCACCACCAGCACGATCTCGCCGTCCGGCAGCTCGCCGCGCTTTTCCGCATCGATGAGGGCCTGCAGATTCGTACCGCCGCCGGAAACCAGCACCGCAATTCTCGCTTTTTTCTTCACGTCTCTGCCCTTTCCTTAATGATGGAACAGCCGCATGCCGCTGAAGCAAACCACCATTCCGTACTTGTCTGCGGTTTCAATGACATTATCATCCCGGATGGATCCGCCCGGCTCCACCACATAGCTTACGCCGGACTTGTGTGCTCTTTCAATGTTGTCGCCGAAGGGGAAGAAGGCATCGGAGCCCAAGGCCACGCCGCTAATGCCGGCAAGATAAGCCTTCTGCTCCTCTCGGGTAAAGGGCGCCGGCTTCTCGGTGAAGTAGTTCTCCCAAATGCCGTCAGCCAGTACATCCTCGTACTCGTCAGAAATGTAGACGTCGATGACATTATCCCGATCGGCACGCCGCATGCCGCTCTTGAAGGGCAGGTTCAGAACACGGTCGGACTGGCGAAGATGCCATACATCTGCCTTGTTTCCGGCCAGTCTCGTGCAGTGGATACGGGACTGCTGTCCTGCACCGACGCCGATGGCCTGTCCGTCCTCTGCATAGCATACGGAGTTGGACTGAGTATACTTCAGGGTAATGAGGGCCACGGTCATGTTGAGACGGGCCTCCTCCGAGATCTCCTTGTTCTTTGAGACAATGTTGGCAAAGGCCTCATCGGTCACCTTGTACTCATTTCTGCCCTGCTCAAAAACCACTCCGTACACCTGCTTCCGCTCGATCTCCTCCGGCACATAGCACGGATCGATCTTGATGACGTTGTAGTTTCCCTTTTTCTTGCTCTTCAAAAGCTCCAGTGCCTCCGGTGCGTAGTCCGGGGCAATGACGCCGTCAGACACCTCCCGGTGAATAAGCTTTGCCGTGGTGAGGTCGCAGGTCTCGGAGAGAGCAATGAAATCGCCGTAGCTGGACATGCGATCCGTGCCTCTGGCTCTTGCGTAAGCACAGGCCAAGGGACTTTCATCGAGGCCCTCCACGTCGTCCACGAAGCATGCCTTCTTCAGCTTCTCCGGCAGCTTCCGGCCGATAGCCGCGCCGCTGGGGCTCACATGCTTAAAGGAAGCTGCAGCAGCCATACCGGTGGCCTCCTTCAGTTCAGAAACCAGCTGCCAGGAATTCAATGCATCCAGGAAGTTGATATAGCCGGGGCGGCCGTTCAGAATCTCGAAGGGAAGGTCCTTTCCCTCGTTCATGAAGACTCTTGCGGGCTTCTGATTCGGATTGCAGCCGTACTTTAACTGAAATTCATTCATTCTATCTACCATCCTCTCCGGCATCACTCTGCCCACTTATTGATCATCACGTTCTCTGTCTCTCCTGTGGCGAGGTCGATATAGCGCACATAGAGGGAAATGCGGTTCTCCGTATGCAGATTGCTCCAGATCTCTTCGCTGAAGGCCTTCGCCGTGTTGGGAATGCTCACTCTCTCCGGCTCTCCCTCAAAGGTCGGGATGGGATTGCCGTCACAGCGATAGGTATGCAGGAAGTGGCCGAGACCATTCTGCAGCTTATAGGAATAGGTATAGCGGGCACAGTCCCTGCCCTCGCTGTCCTGGGCCTTCAGAATGGACATCTTGTAGCTGTTGCTGTCATCCAGCATGGCCAGTGCGGAAATGCGGGGCGTCCAGTTGGGACCGTCCGGCTCAAACTCACGGGTCTCCAGGGCCTCCTCAAAGGTGTCCCCGTTCTTCAGGAAGTCATAAATGGTATCCGTCTGATCGCCGTTGGTGACGATCAGATTGTCGCCGAGACGCCGTATCGGCGAATAAATGATCAGACTGGGATCCTCCACCTTGGAGGCATCGAAGGGATAAATGGTCACATCCTCGCCCTCCTCCCGGAAGATACGATTCCGGGAGTTCTGGGAACGTCCCATGATAAAGTAGGCAACAGCCAGCTTTTTGCCGTCCTCTGACTTGCCCACCACAATACCGCGGCCGGGATAGCTGTTGTCGGCCAGCAGTGCGCCCAGCTTATGTACCTCGTACGTCATCGTCTTCACCTCCTCAGTTCAGAATCACCTTATCCTCGGACTTCACGATCTCGCCCAGATGATAAGCCTCTACACCATTCTCCTGCAGAACGCGAAGCGCCTCTGCCTCATCCTCCGGTGCCACCACAATGCTCATGCCCACACCCATGTTATAGGTATTGAACATGTCACGGGTATCGATATTGCCGGTCTTCTGGATCAGATCGAAGATGGGCAGCACGCGAACGTCGCTCTTGTTGATCTTTGCGCCGAGTCCGTCCGGAATGGACCGCGGAATGTTCTCATAGAAGCCGCCGCCGGTGATATGGCTGATGCCCTTCACCGTCACCTTCTCCAGGAGCTTCAGCACCGGCTTCACATAGATCACAGTGGGCGTCAGGAGAGCTTCGCCAATGCCTTTGCCCCCAAGCTCCGGAACCGGTGCCAGTGCTGCTTCCTTCGTCATATGGTCAATGTCGAAAACCTTGCGTACCAGGGAGAAGCCGTTGGAATGCACGCCGCTGGAGGGCAGAGCGATCACCGCATCTCCCTCCTTCATGGAATTGTTGTCGACGATCTTCTCCTTGTCTACGATACCCACAGAGAAGCCTGCCAGATCATACTCGTCCTCCGGATAGAAGCCCGGCATCTCAGCGGTCTCGCCGCCGATGAGAGCAGAATCTGCCTGCACGCAGCCCTCGGCCACGCCCTTCACGATATCCGCGATCTTCTCCGGCACATTCTTGCCGCAGGCAATGTAATCCAGGAAAAAGAGGGGCTTGGCGCCGCAGCAGATGACATCGTTCACACACATGGCCACACAGTCAATGCCCACAGTATCGTATTTTTCCAGCAGGAAGGCCAGCTTCAGCTTGGTGCCCACGCCATCGGTGCCGGAAACAAGGATAGGCTTCTTGTAGCCCTCCGGCAGCTCAAAGAGACCGCCGAAGCCGCCGAGGCCGGAGGCCACGCCCTCGGTCATGGTTCTTGCCACATACTGCTTCATCAGCTCCACGGACTTATAGCCCGCGGTAATGTCTACGCCTGCTTCCTTGTAAGCCTCACTGTAACTCTTCATGTCGTTCTCCTTTACTCCTCTTAAGCCAATGTGTTGAAACGTGC
>CAVELT010000030.1:7824-10688 GCA_963616545.1 Dysosmobacter segnis
TTTTCATGCAAAAAAAGGGAGCAGCATAAGCATGCTGTTCCCTTGAATTTATAGACTGTTTTCTGCTGCACCCGTCTTTCCCGCCTTATTGTTCATAACGCAGAAAATCCCTGTCCGGCTCATATGATTTCCGTTCTTCGCGAAATTCACGTCTCGATTCATTCTCAATCCTCTCGTCCGGGTCGTCTGCAACAAAAGCATTATATTAAATAGAAGTATCGCCGTCAAGTATACAGAATGTCCAGAATCCTGTTCACAAGAATCGAGAAATCCGCTTATTTGGTCAGTGTGATGAGCAGCTCGTTGCTTCTCTCCACGAAGGCCGCCATATCATCTGCATTGAGCGGTGCCTGCTGCAGCCGGGCCAGATCATAGAGCTCCTCGGCGATGAGCTTTGTGCTGTCGTCCTCACCGTGCTCGGAAAGATACTTTACCAGCGGATGCTCTGCATTGAGGATCAGTGTCTCTTCCACAGAAAGATCGCCCATGGGCATGCCCTTCATGGCGTACATCTTCATCATATCGTTCATACGACGGGATTCCTCAGATACCGAAAGCATCGCTGCGGTCTTTTCCGATGTCAGCTTCTGCAGCTTTACCTTCAGCTTGTCCTTACCGGTAGCCGTGCGGATATAGGTCTCCAGTGTGCCCTGCTTCTCCTCCAGCGTCTTCTGCTCCTCCTCGCTGGTCTCTGCCTGGAACTCCTTCTCGAGATCTGCATCAATGCGCTTGAAGTGCACGCCCTGGTTCCGGGCCTCCAGCTCTGTGATGAAGGGCTGGTCGATCTTTTCCGGCAGAATCACCGCGTCCTTGCCGGCTGCCTTGAACATGGCGATATACTGGCTCTGCTGCACCGGATCCGTCACGTAGAAGATCACCTTGTTCTTCTCTTCCGCAGCCTTCTCCTCCGGCTTTGCTTCGGCTTCCGCGCCGGCAGCATTATCCTCTGTCTTCTCCGCTTCCTTCTTCTCGTCCGGATCGATCTTGTTCACCTCCAGACACTCCGGAAGGGCCATGTACTTGTCATTCAGATCCTTGAACAGGATGTAATCCGTCATCTTCTCACAGAACTTCTGATCCCGCAGACAGCCGTACTTGATGAAGGGCGCAATGTCGTCCCAGTACTTCTCGTAGGTCTCCCGGTCGGTCTTGCACATGCCGGACAGCTTGTCAGCCACCTTCTTCGTGATATAATCCGAAATCTTCTTTACGAAGCCGTCATTCTGCAGCTGGGAACGGGAAACGTTCAACGGCAGATCCGGGCAGTCGATGACGCCCTTCAGGAGCATGAGATACTCCGGGATGACTTCTTTAATGTTTTCGGCAATAAATACCTGGTTGTTGTACAGCTTGATGGTTCCCTCGATGGACTCGTACTCCATATTGATCTTCGGGAAGTACAGAATGCCCTTCAGATTGTACGGATAGTCCATGTTCAGATGGATCCAGAACAGGGGCTCCTTGTAGTCATGGAAAACCTTGTGATAGAACTCGATGTACTCGTCCTTGGTGCACTCTGAAGGCGTCTTGCCCCAAAGCGGATGGGTCTCATTCATGAGCTCCGGACGCTTCTCAATCTTCAGCTGCGCCTTCTCGGTATGCTCCTTGCCGTCTGCATCCTTGGTGGTCTTTTCCGGAATCTCCTCCAGCACCACGTCGCCTTCCTGCTTCTCGTCTGCATTGATGGTCTGGCTGTCCTTCGGCAGCTTGGTGAGATAGATCTCCACCGGCATGAAGGAGCAGTACTTGTCAATGATAGTGCGGATTTCCCACTCATTGTCATACTTCAGGCAGTCATCATTCAGATGCAGGGTAATTTCTGTTCCGTGGCTATCCTTGCTGCCCTCGCTCATCTCATATTCGGTGCCGCCGTTGCATACCCAATGCACGGGCTTTGCATCCTTCTGATAGGAAAGGGTGTCGATCTCCACGAGATCCGCCACCATGAAGGCGGAATAGAAGCCCAGACCGAAGTGTCCGATGATCTGGTCATCGTTGGCCTTGTCCTTGTACTTCTGGATGAAATCCGTTGCACCGGAGAAGGCGATCTGGTTGATGTACTTCTCCACCTCTTCCTCTGTCATGCCGATACCGTTGTCCCGGAAGGAAATGGTCTTCTTCTCCGCATCCACAGTCACATCCACACGGCCCTTGTAGTTTTCCGGCTTCTCCCACTCGCCGATGAGGGACAGCTTCTCCAGCTTGGTCACCGCATCGCAGGCATTGGAAATCTGCTCACGTACAAAGATATCCTGATCGGAATACATCCACTTCTTGATGATCGGGAAAATGTTTTCGCTGTTGATTGATAAACTGCCTTTTTGTGCCATATGTTTTACCTCTTTTCTATAGGGATTCTTCCTATTACAAACAAGCATCAGTATAGCACAGTTGTTAGCACTCAGCAAGAGTGATTGCTAATATTTTTTGTAAAGAAAAACACCCCTCGATGAAGAAGGGTGTTTTGACGTTTTGCCTGATGCCGTTATGGGCTTTTCGACAGGGATTCGTCTCGAACTTGTAGTTCTCGACGAACTTTCCTTCGGAAAGCAAGCACCTGCGGTGCTCGTCAATTCGTTCCGACGTTTGCCTGATGCAAACGTCTACACTCCGGCACTAAGGAATCCTCCCGCTAACGCGGGTCCCTCCTTAGTACAAGCACTGGAACCGCGGGGACTTGAACCCTGGACCGATCGGTTATGAGCCGACTGCTCTAACCAACTGAGCTACGGTTCCGGAATGTTTCTGCAGTTTTAAAAAAAGACCTAAGCTTTCGCTCAGGTCAAAGCCGATATTCGGACTCGAACCGAAAACCTACTGATTACAAATCAGTTGCTCTACCTATTGAGCTATATCGGCAAAAA
>CAVELT010000031.1:0-9679 GCA_963616545.1 Dysosmobacter segnis
TTCAGCTCTTCTCCCAGTGCCTCATAGCCCGGCTTGCCGAGAAGGGCAAACATGTTCTTCTTGTAGCTCTCTACACCCGGCTGATTGAAGGGGTTCACACCGTTGATGTAGCCGGATACGCCGCAGGCAAACTCAAAGAAGTAGAACAGCTGGCCCAGATAATAAGCATTCTGCTCCGGAATCTCCACCACGAAGTTCGGTACATTACCGTCGGTATGTGCCAGGATCGTACCGTTCATAGCGGACTTGTTCACGAAATCCACCGTCTTTCCGGCCAGATAGTTCATGCCGTCGGTATCCACTGCCTCTTCCTTCAGCACCAGCTCCTCCGGGGACTTCACCACATTCAGCACCGTCTCAAACATGATCCGGGAGCCGTCCTGGATGAACTGACCCATGGAGTGGAGATCGGTTGTGAGATCCACGGAAGCCGGGAACAGACCTCTCTGGTCCTTGCCCTCGGACTCACCCATCAGCTGCTTCCACCACTCGGAAACATAGTGCAGGGACGGCTCATAGTTGGCCACGATCTCCACAGACTTGTTCTTCCGCAGCAGAATGTTTCTGGCTGCAGCATAGAGGAGGGAAGCATTATCCTCATAAGGCCGCTCCAGGCAGAGCTTCCGCATGTCGGCAGCACCCTGCATCAGGGCGTCAATGTCGGCACCGCTGGCAGCGATGGGCAGAAGGCCGACAGCTGTCAGTACGGAGAAACGGCCGCCGACATCATCGGGCACCACGAACTCCTCATAGCCCTCTTCATCGGACAGCTTCTTCAGCGCGCCCTTCGCCTTATCTGTGGTGGCGTAGATTCTCTTCGCAGCACCCTCCTTGCCGTACTTCTCCTCCAGCAGCTCCTTGAAGACGCGGAAGGCGATGGAAGGCTCTGTGGTGGTGCCGGACTTGGAAATGATGTTCACGGAGAAGTCCTTGCCCTCCAGCACCTTCGTCAGGTCATGGATGTACTTTGAGGAAATGCTGTTGCCCACATAGTAAATCTCCGGCGCCTTTCTCTCCTCCTTCGAAAGCTCATTGTAGAAGCAGCTGTTCAGGAACTCATTGGCTGCCCGGGCACCCAGATAGGAGCCGCCGATACCGATGACGAGCAGCACATCGGAATCCTCCTGAATGCGCTTTGCTGCCGCCTTGATGCGGGCGAACTCATCCTTGTCATAGTCCACCGGAAGGTTTACCCAGCCCAGGAAATCATTGCCGGCGCCGCTGCCGTCCAGCAGTGTCTTCTCGGCTGCCAGGGTCTGGACCTTGAAATTCTGGATTTCCTCATCGGAAATAAACTTCTTTGCCTTGCTTAAGTCAAACTTAACCTCACTCATACCTTTGCTCCTTTGTGTGTATATGCGCGAACGGCAGGCCTGTTCCCGCCGCTGTCACCTTTTTACAGCCGTCCCACCAGTGCCTCCGTCAGCCGGACGCAGTGGGAAATGGCCTGCTTTTCAAATGTGGGATAGTCCACGGAGGCGGAGCCGTCCGCCTTGTCGGAAATGGCCCGGATGATCAGGAAGGGCACCTGATTCTGATAGGCGATCTGGGCAATGGCCGCGCCCTCCATTTCACAGCAGCTTCCCTGGAAATGCCCGGTGATCCACTCCTTTTTTGCATTGTCCGACACGAAGAGATCGCCGCTGCAGACCCTGCCGATGAAGGTATGGATGTCCGGATTCACATGCCGGTTCTCCTCCTCCGCAATATCGATCAGCTTTTCCGATGCCCGGAAGGCCAGCGTACCCACTCTCGGGATCTCGCCCAGGGCATAGCCGAAGGCCGTGGCATCCACATCGTACTGCACCGCATCCTCGGAAAGCACGATGTCTCCTATGTTAATGCTGGCATCCAGAGAGCCTGCAATGCCCGTATTGATGATGCAATCCGCCTGATAGCGGTCGATCAGTGTCTGGGTGCAGGCAGCGGCATTGACCTTGCCGATGCCGGAGCGCACCACGACCACATCCTTACCGCAGAGCTTTCCCTTCAGGAAGCTGAGCCCGCCTCGCTGCTCCGCCTGCATTTCCGTCATATCCTCTCTGAGCTTCGCGATCTCCTCGTCCATCGCTCCGATAATTCCGATCATTCTTATTTTGCTCCTTTTCTGTCCTTGACCTCGGCAAGCACCTCCAGCACGGCCTCTACGCCGCTCTTGCTGCCGGCCTGCTTCATGGCGGCGATGTAGTCCGCCCGGTTTTCGTAGACCTGCTCCACCGCATTGTAGAGAAGCGAGAGATCCTTCTCCATCTCATGCTGGTCCACCACAACGCTGAAGCCCTGGGCCCGGAAGGACTCCGCATTCAGGATCTGGTCGCCCCGGGACGCATCCTTCGGCAGCGGGATCAGAATGTTCGGCTTCTGCAGTGCCAGCAGCTCACAAATGACATTGGCGCCGGCGCGGGATATGACAATGTCGGCGAGGGCATAGAGATGGCGCAGTCCGTCCGTCAGATACTCATACTGCCGATAGCCTGCCGTATCCTTAAGACCTTCATCCAGATTTCCCTTGCCCGCCACATGGATAATGTCGAACTGCGGCAGGAGCTTCGGAAGCAGCGCCCGCACCGCCTGATTGACGGCCACGGAGCCCAGGCTGCCGCCGATGATCATAAGCACCGGCTTCTCACCGGAAAAGCCCGTCATACGGAGGCCTTCGGCCCGGGAGCCCTCCAGCAGGGCCGCACGGATCGGCGCCCCGGTAAGCACTGCCTTTCCCTCCGGCAGATGCTTCATGGTCTCCGGGAAATTGCAGCAGATCCGGGTCGACATGGGAAGCGTCAGCTTGTTGGCCAGTCCCGGCGTCATGTCGCTTTCGTGGCTCACCACCGGAATGCGCAGGAGCTTCGCGGCCCAGACCACCGGCACCGCCACGAAGCCGCCCTTTGAGAAAATGATGTCGGGCTTCAGCTTCGCGAGCCGCTTCCGGGCCTCCAGAACGCCGTGCAGCACATGGAAGGGATCCGTCAGATTCTTGAGGTCACGATAGCGCCGAAACTTGCCCGTATCCACGCCGTAATAGGGGATACCGGCCTCCTCTGCCAGCTTCTTCTCAATGCCGCTGTAGGAGCCGATATAGCTCACCTCGTAGCCCTCCTGACAGAGCCGGGGATACAGAGCCAGATTGGAGGTCACATGGCCTGCCGTGCCGCCGCCGGTCAATACGATTTTACTCATGAAAGCTTCTCTCCGATTTTTGCACAGACAGCCTGCAGTCCCTCCGGGGTAGAAGTGCCCGGCTTCCAGAGCACCATCTCATCCTCTCTGCCGTAGCGGGGAATGATATGGGTATGGAAATGATGGACGGTCTGGCCGGCAGCCTCACCGTTGTTCTGCACCACGTTGAAGCCCTGTGCGCCGAGGCCCGCCTTCATGGCCCTGCCGATTTTTCCGGCCAAAGGCATTACCCTGGCAGCATAGTGCTCCGGCAGCTCGGTCAGATCCGCGAAGTGCTCCTTCGGCAGGATCAGGGCATGGCCCTCCGTGGCCGGGTTCAGATCGAAGATCACCCGGAAATCATCATCCTCATATAAGGTCACAGACGGGATTTCCCCGTTGGCAATTTTACAGAAAATACAATTCTCATCCTTCATATGCTATACTCCTATCTGCAGCTCAGATTTTCTTCTAGTATATCCTTTTGTTAAGGATTAAACAAGCAATTCTATTGAAGAAGGAGGCCATACAATGTCACATATTCCGTCCGATCCGTTCATGCTGCTGAGCTTCGTCAATATGAAGCTCCGGGATGAATACGGCTCTCTGGAGGCCCTCTGCGAGGACCTGGATCTGGAAAAGAGCACGATAACAGAAAAGCTGGAGGCCGTCGGGTATCGTTATGATGAAGAGTCGAAGCAGTTTCGATAAAGCTTTCTCCGTCCGGTGTGAGGACCGCCTCACCTAACGCCAACCCAGGCATTTTTCAGCCTGTTTTCAGCTTGAAGCCCTATAATGCAGGTGTCGCGAGGAAATCTTGCGGCGCTGAATATGTCGAACAGGTTTTATCGAACCCTTACTACTCTATACAGTAACAGAGCCGGTGCATTGCACCGGCTCTGTTACTGCTTATCCTTCTTTTTTCTTCAAATTGTTCTCATCCGGATAAATATAGAATTTCTCATCCTTGATCGCATCCGGCAGGTACTGCTGCTTCACCCAGTGTCCCGGAAAATCGTGGGGATAGAGGTAGCCCACGCCCCGGCCCAGCTTGTCATGCGCGGGATAATGGGCATCCTGCAGATAGGGCGGGATCGGCAGATTTCCGCTTTTCTCCACACAACGGGTGGCCGCATAAATGGCATTGACGCAGGCATTGGACTTGGGCGCAGAGGCCACATAGCTGGCCGCCTGGGACAGGATGATCTGGGCCTCCGGCATGCCCACCCGCTCCACAGCCAGAAAGGCATTGGTGGCCACGCACAGGGCCATGGGATCCGCATTGCCCACATCCTCCGAGGCACAGATCACGATACGGCGGGCAATGAACTTGATGTCCTCCCCGGCATAGAGCATCCGGGCCAGATAGTATTCTGCCGCGTCCGGATCCGAGCCCCGCATGGATTTGATGAAGGCAGAGATCGTATCGTAGTGGTTGTCTCCGTCCTTATCGTACTTCACCGCCCGCTTCTGAATGCACTCTGACGCCACCTCCAGGGTAATGTGGATCTTCCCGTCCGCTTCCCGCTCTGTGGTCAGCACAGCGAGCTCCACGGCGTTTAATGCCGCCCGGGCATCGCCGTTTGCCGCATCGGAAAGGAAGGCCCTGGCATCCTCATTGATGCAGGCATGGAAGGCGCCGACGCCCTTCACCGGATCCGTAAGTGCACGGTCGATGAGCTTCGCAATGTCCTCCGGTGACAGGGGCTTCAGCTCGAAGATCCTGGAACGGGAAATCAATGCGGAATTCACCTCAAAATAGGGATTTTCCGTTGTTGCACCGATGAGTATGACGGTGCCGTCCTCCACATAGGGCAGAAGATAATCCTGCTGCGCCTTATTGAAGCGATGGATCTCATCCACAAAGAGAATGGTCTTCCGGCCGTAGCCGCCTCGGTTGTTTTTGGCCTGCTGCACCACCTCTTCCATGTCCTTCTTGCCGGCCACCGTGGCATTCAGCTGCCGGAACGCCGCCTTTGTGGTATGAGCGATGACCCGGGCCAGGGTGGTCTTGCCGGTGCCCGGCGGGCCGTAGAAGATCAGCGAGCCCAGCTTGTCTGCCTGAATGGCCCGATACAGCAGCTTATCCTTTCCCACGATATGCTGCTGTCCCACCACCTCATCCAGGGTCTCCGGCCGCATCCGGGAGGCCAGCGGCGCTTCTTCCTTTTTGCTCTTTTCTGACATATATTCGAACAGATCCATGCTTCACCTCGCTTTCCTCACATTATAGTAAACTTTTGTTCATAGTGCAAGGTTCGTCCTGCGGGCACCCGCCAGCCAAGCTGTCGCGAAGCCCGCAGGACAATAAAAAGAGGACCGCATATGCGATCCTCTCTCTAAAATGCTTGTTCAGCAAATGATTACTTAAGAGTAACCTTTGCACCCTCAGCCTCGATCTTAGCCTTGAGCTCTTCAGCCTCAGCCTTCGGAGCAGCCTCCTTCAGAACCTTCGGAGCGGACTCTACGAGATCCTTTGCCTCCTTAAGTCCAAGGCCGGTAGCCTCACGAACAACCTTGATAACCTTGATCTTGTTCGGGCCAACGTCTGTCAGCTCAACGTCGAACTCAGTCTTCTCCTCAGCGG
Source organism: Dysosmobacter segnis (assembly GCA_963616545.1). Taxonomy (GTDB): domain Bacteria; phylum Bacillota; class Clostridia; order Lachnospirales; family Lachnospiraceae; genus Oribacterium. Next base: position 5,744 of record CAVELT010000031.1, read on the forward strand.
GAGCTGCACCAGCGCCAGCTGCTGCTACAACAACGCCTGCTGCTGCAGATACGCCAAACTCTTCCTCGCAAGCCTTTACGAGATCGTTGAGCTCCATAACGGAAAGCTCCTTGATAGCTGCGATAAACTCTTCAGTAGTTAACTTAGCCATTTTTATTTCCTCCGATTTAAATTTGTGCTCATGCACATTTCATTATGATTTCTTTTGTTTCATTCTGCGGTATATTTCTATGCCGCCTGCAGCGAAAATCTCTTTCGAAATTTATGCTGCCTCGCCGTCGCCGTCCTTCTCTGCGATCTGCTTGAGAACGCGAGCGAAGTTGGTGATGGGGGACTGCATGGAGCCCAGAAGTCTTCCGAGAAGCTCTTCTCTGGAAGGGATCTCTGCCAGTGCCTGTACAGCTGCCTGGTCAAAGTACTTGCCTTCCACTACGGCTGCCTTCAGCTCAAGCTTCGGAGCTGTCTTCGCAAACTTAGCCAGGATTCTGGCTGCAGCTGTTGCATCATCCTTGGATACAGCAATTGCAGTGGGTCCCTCAAGAACCTCATCCAGCTGAGCGAAATCAGTTCCCTCTGCAGCTCTCTTAATGAGTGTGTTCTTGAATACCTTGTACTTTACGCCGGCCTCTCTGAGCTGCTTACGAAGCTCAGTGTCCTCTGCAACTGTCAGTCCACGGTAGTCAACAACGGTAGCTGCTACAGCGCCGTCAAGGAGCTCTTTGATCTCATCAACGATCGGCTGCTTAAGTTCAACCTTTGCCATTTCGGTTTTTCCTCCTTATCAGATTTTTCCCCGCCCGGAGCCGAAGCCCCTGCAGGATGGGAGTATAACCACGAAAAACCCCATGCCGAAAGACATGGGGTCATAACAAACAAATCAATGTCTGTATTCTTCCTCGGCAGGCGTTTTTAGCTTATGCCTCACGGCACCTGCTGTCTTCGGGTTAATACCTTGTGTATGTTAGCACCCGGTTTCCCGGATGTCAACAACATTATCCTAATATTTTTCTGTACGTATCCGCTGAATTACAGACCGAACTGTACAGTGTCGAGCTTCACGCCCGGGCCCATGGTGGAAGTCAGTGTAGCGGACTTCAGGTATGCACCCTTCAGTGTAGCCGGTCTTGCCTTTACGATGGCTGCCATCAGAGTATCCAGGTTCTCCTTCAGCTGCTCCTCTGTGAAGGAAGCCTTACCAACCGGAACGTGGATAATGTTGGCCTTGTCGAGTCTGTACTCAACCTTACCGGCCTTAGTGTCAGCGATGGCCTTTGTCAGATCCATGGTAACGGTACCGGTCTTCGGGTTCGGCATGAGGCCCTTCGGTCCAAGGAGACGTCCGATACGTCCAACCACACCCATCATGTCCGGCGTAGCGATAACGACATCGTAGTCGAACCAGCCGCCCTGAATTCTCGGGATCAGCTCCTCTGCGCCTACGAAATCTGCACCGGCTGCCTGAGCCTCATCAGCCTTGGCGCCCTTTGCAAATACCAGGATTCTAACCTTCTTGCCGGTTCCTGCCGGAAGTACGACAGAACCGCGAACCTGCTGGTCAGCATGTCTGCTGTCGCAGCCTGTTCTGATGTGAAGCTCTACTGTCTCGTCGAACTTCGCAGTTGCATTCTTCTTTACCAGCTGAATAGCATCAAGCTCTGCGTACTTAACCTGTCTGTCCACAGTCTTAACTGCTTCAGCGTATCTCTTACCGTTCTTCATCAGTTTCGCCTCCTCTTCAATTACTTCTCAACTTCAACGCCCATGGATCTGCAGGTACCTGCGATCATTGACATAGCAGCTTCAAGTGATGCAGCGTTCAGATCCTTCATCTTTGTCTCTGCAATCTTCTGAAGATCAGCCTTGCTGATAGTTGCAACCTTAGTCTTGTTCGGCTCACCGGAAGCCTTCTGCAGCTTGCAGGCCTTTTTGATCAGGACTGCTGCCGGAGGAGTCTTGGTGATGAAACTAAAGCTTCTGTCGGTATAAACAGTGATCACAACAGGGATGATTACGTCACCCTCGTTGGCTGTTCTTGCATTAAATTCCTTTGTGAAAGCAACGATGTTCACACCGTGCTGACCAAGAGCCGGTCCGACGGGGGGAGCCGGAGTTGCTTTTCCTGCAGGAATCTGTAACTTGATATAACCTTCAACCTTCTTTGCCATTTTAGGCACCTCCTTGTGGTAATTACGGGTAAACCCTCCCACGAGTCCGAATTGCTCCGGACGGTGGCTATCTTGTAATCCAGGGAATCTCTTCCCTCGGGTATTACCAAAAATGAAGTAATTCTGTTATCTGAGTTTCTGAACCTCTCCGTAGGATAACTCTACCGGAGTGTCGCGACCGAACATTTCCACGTTAATGGTGACGGTCTTCTTCTGATCATTGATCTCGGTGATGACACCGACGGTGTCCTTCCATGCGCCGGAAATGACATTCACTGTATCGCCAAGCTCGAAATCAACCAGAACCTCGGACTCTCTGTAGCCGAGAGCCGCAATCTCCTCTTCAGAAAGGGGAACCGGCTTGGATCCGGGACCGACAAAGCCGGTAACGCCGCGGGTATTCCGCACGACATACCATGTCTCGTCGTTCATGATCATGTTCACCAGAACATAACCCGGAAACATCTTCTTGTCTGACTTCTTCTCGACGCCGTTCTTCATTTCAATGACGGGCTGCATCGGAACGCTTACCTCCAGAATCAGATCCTGGAGACCGCGGTTCTCGATTGTCTTCTCGAGATCCATCTTCACCTTATTCTCATAGCCGGAGTAGGTATGCGCTACGTACCAGCGTGCTTCAGAATTTGTCTCTGACATCGAGCTCACCTTTACTTCAGAATAAATCCAAGTCCTGTCTTCATGATAAGATCAAGAACTGCGATCAGTGCACCGATCAGAATGCCGACTATCAGTGTAGCGGCGCTCTGCTTAACAACATCCTCTTTGGTCGGAAAAATAATCTTCTTATATTCCGTCTTCAGTCCGTGAAAAAAGCCCCGGACGCCGGATGTCTTTTCGCTGCTCATTACTTTGTCTCCTTGTGCGGAGTATGCTTCTTGCAGAATCTGCAGTACTTGTTCACTTCCATACGCTCAGGATGGTTCTTCTTCTCCTTTGTAATGAAGTAGTTTCTCTGCTTACATTCTGTACATGCTAATATAATCTTTGTACGCACGGCTATCCACCTCCAATGATTCTTAACTTCGCATGACTACGAAATTAGTGCATAAAAAATAGGGCTGCGCCCCTCAAATACTTCCAAACTATATCATGAAGGCCCCCGGCCGTCAAGAGATTTTTTCTTGTTTTTCAGGCGTCCGGCAGGTATACTGAAAAGCGTTATATTATCCTATTTGATACAGGAGGTACTCTTATGAGTCTTTTCATTCTCGGCATCCTGCTGACGCTGCTGCTCGGCTCTGCCACGCTGCTGGCCGCCGGCTATGTTCTCTTCGGTCTGCTGGCCATGCTGGTCTGCATTTTCTTCTGGCTTCTGGTGCTGGTGGCCGAGTGGCGCATCTACACCAAGGCGGGTCAGCCGGGCTGGGCATCCCTCGTTCCCTTTTATAATGACTACATTTCCTACAAGATCTTCTGGGGCAAGGGCTGGCTCTTCCTGCTGCCGCTGGTTCTGGGCTTCCTGCAGAATATAGACTACATCGGCTTCATCGCCTCTCTGCTCTGCCTGGTGCTCTATGCTGCCACCCAGTACAAGAAGAGCGTGGCCTTCGGTCACGGCATTCCCTTCGCGGTGGGCCTCTTCTTCCTGCCTACGATCTTTGAGCTGATCCTGGCCTTCAGCGATGACTACTATCACGGCGTGCCCCAGGACGGCTTCTCCTATGATCAGCTGCGGCATAAGTACGGAAAGTACGCGCCCGACACCGACAACATCAGCTTCACCTCTCCCGACGGCTCCCGCAAGGACGAG
>CAVELT010000032.1:0-2501 GCA_963616545.1 Dysosmobacter segnis
AAGCGGATACAATGAATAAAAATAGATGAGGATGAAAAGATGATCGAAAAGAGAGAAGACATTCGTAACGTAGCCATCATTGCCCATGTTGACCACGGCAAAACCACACTGGTGGACGAGCTCCTGAAGCAGTCCGGCGCCTTCCGCGACAATCAGGAGGTGGGCATCCGTGTCATGGACTCCAACCCCATTGAGCGGGAGAGAGGCATTACCATTCTGTCCAAGAATACTGCAGTCAGCTACAAGGGCACCAAGATCAATATCGTGGATACCCCGGGCCATGCGGATTTCGGCGGCGAGGTAGAGCGTATCCTGAAGATGGTAAACGGTGCGATCCTTCTGGTGGATGCCTTCGAGGGCCCGATGCCGCAGACACGCTTCGTGCTGCAGCGCGCCCTGGATCTGCGTCTGCCGGTGCTGGTGGTCATCAACAAGATCGATAAGCCCCAGGCCAGACCCGAGGAGGTTGTGGATGAGGTGCTGGAGCTCATGATGGATCTCAATGCCTCCGATGAGCAGCTGGACTGCCCCTTCCTGTTTGCTTCCTCCAAGGCCGGCTTCGCCAAGAACAAAATGGAAGACCCGGATGTGGATATGCAGCCGCTCTTTGAGGCCATCCTCGACTATATTCCGGCACCGGAGGGCGATCCGGAGTCACCCACACAGATGCTGGTGTCCACCATTGACTACAACGAGTTCGTGGGCCGTATCGGTATCGGCAAGGTGGAGAACGGCTCCATCCGCGTGAACCAGGAGGCTCTGGTGGTGAACCATCATGACACGAGCAAGCGGAAGAAGGTCAGAATCACAAAGCTGTATGAGTTCGACGGCCTGAAGAGAGTGGACGTGCAGGAGGCCAAGTACGGCTCCATCGTAGCGGTATCCGGTATCGAGGATCTGCACGTAGGTGATACCATCTGCACCGAGCAGAACCCGACAGCCATCCCCTTCCAGAAGATTTCCGAGCCCACCATTTCCATGGATTTCATGGTCAATGATTCCCCGCTGGCCGGCACAGAGGGCAAGTTCGTGACCTCCCGTCACATCCGTGACCGTCTGTTCCGCGAGCTGAACACCGACGTGTCACTCCGCGTGGAGGAGACCGCTTCTGCAGATTGCTTCAAGGTATCCGGCCGCGGCGAGCTGCATCTCTCCGTGCTGGTGGAGACCATGCGCCGCGAGGGCTTCGAGTTTGCGGTTTCCAAGGCAGAGGTTATTTACAAGACCGATGAGCAGGGCAGAAAGCAGGAGCCCATGGAGATCGCCTACATTGACGTACCGGACGAGTGCACCGGCTCCGTGATCCAGAAGCTGACCCAGAGAAAGGGCGTGCTGAACGGCATGAGCCCGCTGGCTACCGGCTATACCCGTCTCGAGTTTGAGATCCCCTCCAGAGGTCTCATCGGCTACCGCGGCGAGTTCATGACCGATACCAAGGGCAACGGTATCCTGAATACAGAGTTTGACGGCTACGGCGACTACAAGGGTGAGCTGAGCTACCGTCACCAGGGCTCCCTCATTGCCTTCGAGGCCGGTGAGGCAGTCACCTACGGTCTCTTCCAGGCCCAGGCCCGCGGCAGCCTGTTCATCGGACCCGGTGAGAAGGTTTACGGCGGCATGATCATCGGTCAGAGCCCGAAGGCAGAGGACATTGAGGTTAATGTCTGCAAGACCAAGCACCTGACCAATACCCGTACCTCAAGCTCCGACGAGGCACTGAAGCTGGTGCCGAAGAAGATCATGTCCCTGGAGCAGTGCATTGACTTCATCGATACGGATGAGCTGCTGGAGGTGACGCCGGAGAACCTGCGTATCCGCAAGAAGATCCTGGATCCGGTGCTGAGAAAGAGAGCGGGCTTCGCTCGGAAACAGGGCTAATCCAACGGGTGTAGAGCCCCGTTGGATAGACAACAGGGTATATGCCATTGGCTCACTCTGGAAGAACCCGACAGGTTGTGCTACAATACATACATCATGACAGGCAGGAGGTTTGGTATGGCAATTTTCAAGGGCGCGGGAGTCGCGTTGATTACTCCCATGAATGCGGATGGATCTGTAAACTACGAGAAGCTGGCAGAGCTCATTGAGTTCCAGATTGCAGGCGGCACAGACTGCATCCTCAGCTGCGGCACCACCGGCGAGGCCTCAACCATGTCCGAGGAAGAGCATATGGATGTGGTGCGCTTCACCATTGAGAAGGTGAATCACCGGGTACCGGTGATCGCAGGAACCGGCTCCAACTGCACGGAGACAGCCGTGAAGCTGTCCATGCAGGCTGAGCAGGCCGGTGCAGACGGCGTGCTTCTGGTGACCCCCTACTACAATAAGGCAACCCAGGGCGGTCTCATTCAGCACTTTACGGCAGTGGCTTCCAAGGTGAAGATCCCCTGCATCCTCTACAATATTCCGTCCAGAACCGGCGTGACCATTCAGCCGGAGACCATGGCCTATCTTTACAACAATGTGGAGAACATCGTGGGCGTGAAGGATGCCACCGGCAA
>CAVELT010000032.1:2757-7265 GCA_963616545.1 Dysosmobacter segnis
GTGAAGGCAGCCATGAACCTGATGGGCATGAATGCCGGTCCGATGCGGCTTCCGCTGACAGAGATGGAGCCCCAGAACCAGGCAAAGCTCCGGGAGGAGCTGGTTCGCTACGGACTGCTGTGATTTTTATGAATGTGAGGAGCAGAAGAGATTCTCTTCTGCTCCTTTGTATGTCTTATTGCGCCGGGGCGCCCGGCGTGATGCTGCACTTGAAGAAAGGATAGACTATGACGAAGCTTTTGCTCCATGGCGCGCTGGGCGTGATGGGAGAAAATGTTGCCCGGGCGGTTGCCGGGGATGAGAACTTTGTGATCGTGGCCGGAAAGGACTGCCGGAATGTGCCGGAGCATGAGGGCTTTCCGGTATACGGCGATTTTGCAGATGTGCCGACAGACTATGATGCCATCATCGATTTCTCTGTGGCGCCGGCAGTGGACGAGCTGCTGGCCTATGCGGAGTCTGTGAAGAAGCCGCTGGTGCTCTGCACAACGGGCCTCAGCGAGGCACAGCTTGCGAAGGTTTCCGCGCTTTCCGAGAAGATCCCGGTGCTGCGCAGCGCCAATATGTCCATCGGCGTAAACCTGCTGCTGCAGCTGGTGCAGATCGCGGCAGAAAAGCTCTATGAGAAGGGCTTCGACATTGAAATCGTGGAGCAGCATCACCATCGGAAGAAGGATGCACCCTCCGGCACGGCGCTGGCGCTGGCCGATGCGGTGAATGAAGCCCTGGAGGGCAAGCTGCACTATGTTTACGACCGTTCGCAGCGGAGCGAGGCCCGTCCCCATGAGGAGCTGGGCATCAGTGCTGTGCGCGGCGGCTCCATTGCCGGCGTCCATGACGTGATCTTCGCCGGTGAGGATGAGGTGATCACCTTGAATCATACCGCATATTCCAGAGCGATCTTTGCGAAGGGCGCCATGACGGCAGCCGCCTTTCTGAAGGATCAGCAGCCGGGGCTCTACAGCATGCAGGATGCACTGTAAGCCGGCACTGACCCGTTTCGCAGGAACCGAAGACATTATCCCAGAAGAGAAGAAGAGGAGAGAACAATGGCAGAACACAACCGTTACACAAGCCCCCTGACCGGACGCTATGCTTCCGAGGAGATGCAGTACATTTTTTCTCAGGACTTTAAGTTCAGAACCTGGCGGAAGCTCTGGATCGCGCTGGCAGAAAGCGAGCGTGCCCTGGGACTGGGAATCACCGAGGAGCAGATCGAGGAGCTGAAGGCGCATCAGGAGGACATCAACTATGAGGTGGCTGAGGCCCGGGAGAAGGAAGTGCGTCACGATGTTATGAGCCATGTCTATGCCTACGGTCAGCAGTGCCCGAAGGCGAAGGGTATCATTCATCTCGGTGCGACCTCCTGCTATGTGGGCGACAATACGGACATGATCATCATGCGCGAGGGTCTTCGTCTGGTGCGGAAGAAGCTCATCAATGTCATCAATGAGCTGAGCAAATTTGCCGTGAAGTACAAGGATCTGCCTACACTGGCTTTTACGCATTTCCAGCCGGCACAGCCCACGACTGTCGGAAAGCGGGCTACCCTCTGGCTCAACGAGCTGGTGCTGGATCTCGAGGACCTGGAGTATGTGCTGGATTCTCTCAAGCTGCTGGGCTCCAAGGGAACCACCGGCACCCAGGCCTCCTTCCTGGAGCTGTTTGACGGTGATCATGCGAAGTGCCGTCAGCTGGATCAGATGATTGCGGAGAAGATGGGCTTCAAGTCCTGCTATGTGGTGTCCGGCCAGACCTATTCCAGAAAGGTGGACTACCGCGTGCTGGCTGTGCTCGCCGGCATTGCCCAGTCCGCACATAAGTTCACCAACGACATCCGTATGCTGCAGCACATGAAGGAGGTGGAGGAGCCCTTCGAGAAGCACCAGATCGGCTCCAGCGCCATGGCCTATAAGCGGAATCCGATGCGTTCCGAGAGAATCGCCTCCCTCAGCGACTATGTGATGAGCGACCTGATGAACCCGATGCTCGTGGCCTCTACGCAGTGGTTTGAGCGTACATTGGATGATTCTGCCAACAAGCGTCTGTCCGTACCGGAGGGCTTCCTGGCCATCGACGGCATTCTGGATCTCTATCTCAACGTGGTGGACGGCCTCGTGGTGTATCCGAAGGTGATCGAGAAGCATCTCATGGCAGAGCTTCCCTTCATGGCCACAGAGAACATCATGATGGATGCGGTGAAGGCCGGCGGCGACCGTCAGGAGCTGCATGAGAAGATCCGTCAGCTCTCCATGCAGGCCGGCAAGGCAGTGAAGGAGGAAGGAAAGGACAACAATCTTCTGGAGCTGATCGCAGCGGATCCGGAGTTCCACATGTCCCTGGAGGATCTGAAGGCCTCCATGAAGCCGGAGAAGTATGTGGGCCGCGCACCGAAGCAGGTGGAGGAATTTGTCGAAGAGGTCATCAATCCGATTCTGGATGCGAACCGGGAGCTGCTGGGCATGACCGCAGAGATCAAGGTTTAAGGCTTGCAAAGCGGAAATACATCATCTATACTATACCTGTTTTCAGCGTCGGTCTGGAAATTATCCGCCGGGCTAGCGGGGGCGCCCGGCGGATTGGGCATGCAGAACACGCGTGCTTGGCGGAATGAATGTCGTACGGGAGGAATCGGATGAAGCTGAAGAGAGCATTGGCCATAGGTGCCCTCGTTTTGATTGCTTTTCTGCTTCTGCTGCTTCTGTTTCTGGCCTTCACGGGGGCGCAGCCGGAGTATCTTCTGGCGCTGCTGTTTGCCCTGATGGTGCTTCCGGCGGTAATCTATATTTATATCTGGTTTACGAAGCTGACCAGAAAAAAGTGACCGCACTGCCGACGAGGGGCGGTACAATGCAGAGGCTCTGCGAATCCGGTGAGGCCGGGGATCCGGCCGCTGAAAAGGCGAGCTGATAGGAGTAAAAATATGGTACGTGCAATTGTAGGTGCAAACTGGGGAGACGAAGGCAAGGGAAAGATCACGGACATGCTGGCTGAGAAGTCTGACATCGTTGTCAGATTCCAGGGCGGTGCCAATGCGGGTCATACCATCATCAACAATTATGGCCGGTTTTCACTGCACCTTCTGCCGAGCGGTGTTTTCTACAATCATACGACTTCCGTGCTGGCCAACGGCGTGGCACTGGACATTCGTAAGTTTATGAAGGAGCTGAAGGATGTGACGGATGCCGGCGTTCCCATGCCGAAGATCCTGGTATCCGATCGTGCCCAGGTGATGATGCCCTATCATCCGGTGCTGGATGCACTGGAGGAGGCCCGTCTGGCAGGCAAGAGCTATGGCTCCACCAAGTCCGGCATTGCTCCTTTCTTCTCCGATAAGTTTGCGAAGATCGGCCTGCAGGTGAACGAGCTCTTTGATGAGGACGTGCTGACGGAGCAGCTGCACAAGGTGGTGGAGATCAAGAATGCCCTGGTGGAGGGACTGTATCATCAGCCGGCACTGAGCTTCGACGAGCTGCTGGAGGAGATGCATGCCCAGAGAGATCTGATCGCGCCGTATCTCTGTGATACCTCCCGTTTCCTGAGAAATGCCCTGAAGGAAGGAAAGACCATCCTTCTGGAGGGTCAGCTGGGTACCATGAAGGACCCGGATCACGGCATTTATCCGATGGTAACCTCCAGCTCTACGCTGGCCGGTTACGGCGCTGTGGGTGCCGGTGTGCCGCCCTATGAGATCAAGGACATCGTGGCAGTCACCAAGGCATATTCCTCTGCTGTCGGCGCCGGTGATTTCGTTTCCGAGCTCTTCGGTGACGAGGCAGACGAGCTGAGAAAGCGCGGCGGCGATAAGGGCGAGTTCGGTGCGACCACCGGCCGTCCCAGAAGAGTGGGCTGGTACGATGCCGTGGCTTCCAAGTACGGCTGCCAGCTGCAGGGTGCGACGGAAGCCGCACTGACGGTGCTGGATGTTCTGGGATACCTTCCGGAGCTCAAGGTCTGCACAGGCTATGAGATCGACGGCGAAGTGACCACAGATTTCCCTGTGACCACAAAGCTGCACCGCGCAAAGCCGGTTTACGAGACACTGCCGGGCTGGAACTGCGACATTCGCGGCATCAAGAGCTATGACGAGCTGCCGGAGAACTGCAAGCGCTATATTGATTTCATCGAGCAGCAGATCGAGACGCCGATCACCATGGTGTCCAACGGACCGGAGCGTCATGAGATTCTGCAGAGAACCCCGAAGATCTGAATGATTGTCAATTAAAACAACAAAGGGCCGCCTCCGAGACCGGGAGACGGCCCTTTTGCGATTGACATAAAAATGACATACTTGTATAATTCTTAACAAGTGTGAAAATCAGAACTTACGAAACGAGGTGTATAAATATGGCGAAAAAGGAAATTTCTCAGGCCGTAATTCTGCGCCTGCCGAGATACTATCGGTATCTGGAGGACCTGATGGACCAGGGAATAGAGCGGATTTCCTCCAATGAGCTTTCCAAGCGGATGAATCTGACAGCTTCCCAGATCCGGCAGGATCTCAACAA
>CAVELT010000032.1:7689-14019 GCA_963616545.1 Dysosmobacter segnis
GAGTCGCTGATGCGGCTTTCCTACCGGGTGGGCGAAATCTACCGGGAGGAAGAGGACTGAATATGGTGATCGGGACAGGCTGTGATCTTCTGGAAATCCATCGCATGGAACAGCTGAAGCAGGGAAACAGGCTGGAACGCATCTTTACCGAAGAGGAGCGTCGGCAGGCCGGCGGAAGAAATTCCGTGCTTGCCGGCGATTTTGCTGTTAAAGAGGCGGTCAGCAAGTGCTTCGGCACCGGAGTTCGGGGCTTTTCGCTGACGGACGTCGAGGTGCTGCGGGACGAGCTGGGCGCACCCTATGTGCGGCTGTACGGCGGCGCGTTGGCGCGCTATGAGGAGCTGGGCGGCGAAGGTCTGTCGGTGAGCATTTCTGATACCCGTGAGCTGGTGATGGCCTTCGCTGTGCTGGAGGGCCGGAAGGGAGAGACGCATGCAGAAGGCGGAAACGAAGACTGAGCGCTATTACCGGGAGCTGCGGCATCGGCTGCCGGAGGCCAACAAGGGAACCTACGGGAAGGTGCTGATCGCGGCGGGCTCGCCCGGCATGAGCGGCGCGGCCTATCTGTCGGGCCTGGCGGCCTATCGGGCCGGGGCGGGACTGATAAAGCTTTTGACAGCAGAAGTGAACCGCACTATACTACAGACATTGCTGCCGGAGGCCATCGTGGCGAGCTATCGGGAGGACAGCGATTTTGCGGAGCTTTGCCCGGAAAATCTCGCCTGGGCGGATTTCCTGGTGCTGGGCCCCGGGATCGGCCGCAGCAGTACCGCCGGGGAAATGCTTTCGGCGCTGCTTTCGGGGCTTTCGGCCGCGGACCGGGTCATCCCCTGTCTCATCGATGCGGACGGCCTGAATCTGCTGGCGGCAGCGCCGGCCCGGCTGCAGGCGCTGAAGACATTATCCCAGCCGCTGCTGCTGACACCCCATCCCATGGAGATGGCGCGCCTTACGGGACGGTCGCTGCAGGAGGTGCTGGCGGATCCGGAGAGAATTGCCGGGGAGCTGGCCGAGGCGCTGCACTGCATTGTCATCATGAAGGGAAGTCAGAGCTTCGTTGCGGACGGACAGAGCGGACGCTGCTTTCGGAGTCTGCAGAGCGCGCCGGCCCTGGCCAAGGGCGGCTCCGGGGACGTGCTGAGCGGTCTCTGCGCCGGTATCTATGAGATTCTGGCAGCCGGAGAAGACAAAAAGAGCGAGGCGGTCTGCCGGGAAAGGCTGTATACAGCGGCGGTGCTGTCGGTGCTTCTCCATGTGGAGGCGGGCAATCGGGCGGCGGCCCGGCTCGGCGAGCATGCGGTGCTGGCAAGTGATACGGCATCGGAAATCGGAATGGCGATCCAGGCACAGCTGGACTGACGCCATGGGCTTTGCAGGGTGCGGAGCCCTTTTGGAGGAAAACATGGAATTTAAGAATGATCTGATCTATGACAGAACCTATGCTGTGGTGGATCTGGATGCAATTCGTGAAAATATAACGGCGGCGAGACGGGCACTTCCGGCACACATGCAGTTCTGTGCCGTGGTGAAGGCGGACGGCTACGGACACGGCGCACCGGCGGTGGCAAAAAACATTGACGATCTGGTGGACATGTATGCGGTGGCCACGGTGGAGGAGGGCTGCATTCTGCGGCGGCACGGGATCTGGAAGCCGATCCTGAATCTCGGGGTGATACCGGAATCCTCCTATACCGAGATGCTGGAGCAGGACATCATGCCGTCTGTCTTCACACTGACGCAGGCGAAGAAGATTGATCAGGAGGCGGAGAAGCTGGGCATCATCGCACCGATCACCCTGGCGGTGGACACGGGCATGGGAAGAATCGGCATTCTCGCGGAGGATTCGGAGGGCGTGGCCACGGCAGAGGCCATCTGCAGGCTGCCGCATCTCAGTGCAGAGGGCATTTTCTCTCATTTTGCTTCGGCAGATGAGTCGGACAAGAGCTTTGCGGAGCTGCAGTACCGGCGTTTCCGACGCTTTACGGAGGCACTGGAGCAGCGCGGCATTCATATCCCGGTGAAGCACTGCGCCAATTCTGCCGGCATTCTGGAGGGCCTGGGGACAGAGATGGATATGGTGCGCGACGGCATTTCCCTCTACGGACTGTATCCCTCCGGAGAAGTGGACAGAACGCGGATCCATCTGCGGCCGGCCCTGTCCTGGAAGGCCAATGTCTCCTACGTGAAAACCGTGCCGGCGGGCACAACGGTTTCCTACGGCAGTCTCTTTACGGCAGACCGGGAGATGGAGATCGCCACCCTGCCGGTGGGCTATGCGGACGGCTATCCCCGGGCGCTTTCCAATCGTGCCGAGGTGCTGATCCACGGGCATCGCTGCCGGCAGCTGGGACGGGTATGCATGGATCAGCTCATGGTGGATGTGACCGGGCTCGGGGTGAAGATCAACGATGTGGCGACCCTGCTTGGTCGGGACGGCGAGGAGGAGATCACCCTCTACGACTGGGAGAAATATGATCTGTTCCGCTACGAGGTGCTTTGCGGCATCGGAAAACGGGTGCCCCGCATCTACATTCGGGACGGCGGCATCGTGGGCGCCCACAATGCCTATGACGAGTGTTATGCGGATTTCCTGTAGAAAATCCGTGCTGCAGGGCTTGCGCATCGACGAAAATCGGTCTATACTAGTACAGTTTTCGTGACTGTTTAGCGGCGGAAAGCCGAGATTATTAAGAGTTAGGAGAGTAATATATGTCAGGACATTCAAAATTTTCCAACATTCGTGCAAAGAAGGAGAAGAATGATGCCGCAAAGGGCAAAATCTTCACTTTGATCGGCCATGAGATTGCATTGGCTGTGAGAGAAGGCGGCCCGGATCCTAACAACAATTCCAAGCTTGCCGCAGTGATCGCCAAGGCCAAGGCCAACAACATGCCCAACGATACCATCAATAACGGCATCAAGAAGGCTGCCGGCTCCATGGAGGCCGACAATTTCTCCGAGATGCAGTACGAGGGCTACGGCCCCAACGGCGTTGCCATGATCGTCAAGGTGCTGACCGACAACAAGAACAGAGCAGCTGCCGATGTGCGTGCGGCGTTCTCCAAGGGCAAGGGCTCCCTGGCGACACCGGGTGCAGTGGCCTTCATGTTCGATGAGAAGGGACAGATCATCCTGGACAAGGAAGAGATGGACGACATGGACAAGGATTTCGATACCCTTATGGATCTGGCCATTGAGGCCGGTGCCGAGGATATCCAGGAGGAAGAGGATTCCTATGTGATCCTGACCGCTCCCAATGATTTCCCGGAGGTTCGTGAGAATCTGGAGAAGCAGGGCATTCCCATGGCTGAGGCCGATGTGGTGATGCTGCCCCAGAACTATGTATCTGTGACAGAGGAAGAGGCTGTGAAGAACCTCCGCAAGACGCTGGAGCTTCTGGATGATTCCGATGATGTACAGAATGTATACACCAACTGGGAAGAGGAAAACGACTAACAGCGCGATGCTTTGGCGGCGAGCGTATAAAAGAAAGAGGACCTTGCAAACAGCAGGGCCCTCTTTTTTTGCACCGGGGCTCGCGCAAGCTTGGCTTGCGGGGACCCGGTGCAGTCTTTATACTTTATTATGACTGGCGTTTTCCCTCCGGCACCTCTGTCAGGCAGAGCCGGGGGCTCACGGTGACGGAATAGTTCGTGTGGTAGATCACAAAGCCGGGCGCCGCATTGGGCACCTTCCGGAGATTCTTCCGGATGGTATAGTCCACATCCACCTTGGCATCCTTCTGATGGGAGGAGAACCAGGCCGCCAGCTCTGCGGCTTCCTCAAAAAGCCGGTCCGGCAGATCGTCAAAGGCGGCGCCGCCGGTTTTCACGATCACGTGGGAGCCGGTGATGTTCTTGGCGTGGAGCCAGAGATCCCCGCCCTCCGCCAGCTTGAAGCTGACGTATTCATTCTGATAGTTGTTCCGGCCCACGTAGATATCATAGCCGTCGCTGGAGAGGAAGTGATAGGGCTGGGACTTGTCCTGGGCCCGGACCTTCTCCTTGCTCTGGCTCTTCCGGATGAAGCCGAAGTCCGCCATTTCCCGGCGGATTTCCCGCAGATCGCCCTCGCCGTCTGCGAGATCCAGCGCGGTCTCAATGGAGCTGAGATGCTCCAGCTCCTTGCGGGTTTCGGCCAGCTGCTGGGTGACATTTTCCTCGGTGCGCTTCAGCTTGTCGTACTTTTCAAAATAGCGCTTGGCGTTCTCCTGGGCACTCTGATCCTTCCAGAGCGGAATGGTGATTTCCCTGCCGTCATAGTAGTTCTCGCAGGTCAGCTTGTTCTCACCGCCCTGCAGAGAATAGCCGTAGGTGTTGAGCAGCTCTCCGTATACCCGGTACTTGTTCTTGTCGGCGGTGTCCTTCAGCTGCTTTTCCTGAATGGCCAGCTTCTTGCTGCAGCGCTCCAGCAGTGTATTCAGTACCTTCCGAAGATCCGTGGATTTCTGCCGGATCCGGGAGTCCTTGTCCTTGGCCTGATAGAAGCGGCGGATCACAGTGGACATGGAATCGAAGCATTCCTCGCGGCAGCCGACATTATCCTCAAATTGCTGCAGATGAATGGCCGAAAAGTCCAGGGGCTGACCATCCTTGTATACAATATTCGGCTGGGGCTTCTCCTCCAGAACGGTCTCGGAAATGATGGACCAGAAGCTGTCATAGAGCCGGGACAGTGCCTCCGGGGGCTGGCAGTTCGCCGAAAGATCCGGATCCACGGCAGCCCGGAAGCAGATCTCATTTGCGGTCAGGGGACTCAGGCCCGTGATATTGTGGAAAATGGCCTGGAAAACCGGCTCCGGCTGGCTGCTCAGCAGGGTAATGAAGCTTTCCCGCGTCAGAGCGAGGGGGTTCTGCTTTCCCTTGGCGTCCGGAATGAAGTAGGGGCGGTTCGGCAGCACCTCCCGGAGCGAGGACTGGGAAACGGAGATGCGCTTAATGGCATCGATGACGGTGAGGTCCTCCCGGAGCAGGATAATGTTGGAATACTTACCCATGAGCTCAATGGACAGAATGCGCTTCCCCAGGTCGCCCATTTCGTCCAGATGCTCGATCTCGAAGAGAATGACGCGCTCCAGGCCGGCGGCATGCAGAGACTGCTCGGGCTGGCGGATGGACAGAATGGTGCCGTTGCCGATGTGCTTCCGGAGCGCCATGCAGAAGGTGGGCGCGGTGACCGGTGCCGGCTTGTTTTCCTCGGTAAAGCAGCAGAGGGGCAGGGACGGATTCACTGAGAGCTGCAGACGGTAGTTTTCCCGCTGGTTGCGGATCAGCAGCTGGATCTCGTCCTTCTCCGGCTGCGTGATTTTGGCCACCTTGCCGCCGATGAGCTTCTCCCGGAATTCCTTGATGCCTGCGCTGACCGCCAGTCCGTCGTATGCCATAGTGCCTCCTGTAAAATATCCTTGAAAATGTCTGAGTCAATGAATTATAATTTAGGTCATATGCGAAGAAAAAGCAAGCAATTGCGGATAGGAGTGGTGCAGCGGATGGAACTGAAGAGTATGACCGGCTTTGGCCGCGCGGAAGCCAATGAAGCAGAGTACCGTATCACGGCGGAGCTGAAGTCGGTGAATTCCCGTTTTCTGGATCTGAACATCAAGATGCCGAAAAAGCTGAATGCGCTGGAGGGCCAGATCCGGGGACTGGTGAAGCAGTATCTGGCACGCGGCAAGGCGGATCTGTATATTACCTGCGAGGAGTTTACGGACAGGGGCCAGAGCCTGCGGCTGAATCTGGGACTGGCGGAGGAATACTATGCCTCTCTCAAAAAGCTGTCGGATGCGCTGGGCGTGGAAAACAGGGTCACGGCACTGCAGCTGGCAGGTCTTCCGGAGGTACTGAAGCTTTCGGAGGAGTCAGAGGATGACGAAGCCCTCTGGGAGCGGCTGCAGCCGGTGCTGGAGGCGGCACTGCAGCAGTTTGTGAGGAACCGGGAGCTGGAGGGCGTGAACCTCAGGGCGGATCTCCTGCAGAAGCTGGACAGCATGGAGGAAATCGTGGGACGGATTGAGGCCCGCGCGCCGGAAATCACGGCGGCCTATGAGAAGCGGCTCCGGGAGCGGGTGGAGGAAATGCTGGGCTCTGCGGCAGACCCGCAGCGCATCGTTCAGGAGGTCACCATCTATGCGGACAAGGTCTGCACGGATGAGGAGCTGGTGCGGCTGCGGAGTCACATTTCTAATATGAGGAAAAAGCTGCAGGACGGCGGCGCGGTCGGCAGGGAGCTCGACTTCCTGGCGCAGGAGATGAACCGGGAGGCCAATACGACCCTGTCCAAGGCCAATGACCTGATCGTTTCCGGCGATGCCATCAACCTGAAGACCCTGAT
>CAVELT010000032.1:14241-18919 GCA_963616545.1 Dysosmobacter segnis
GGAGAGTCTATGGAAAAGGGAATACTGGTGGTGGTGTCCGGATTTTCCGGTGCAGGCAAGGGCACCATTATGAAGAATCTGACACGGCTGTATGACAATTATGCATTGTCCATTTCTGCGACAACCCGTGATCCGCGTCCGGGTGAAGAGGACGGCAGAGAATATTTCTTCGTCACGAAGGAAAGATTTGAGGAAATGATCGACCGGGACGAGCTGGTGGAATATGCCCAGTATGTGGGAAATTACTACGGAACGCCCCGGCATTTTGTGGAGCAGCAGCTGAACGCCGGAAAGAGCGTGATCCTGGAAATCGAGATCCAGGGCGCCCTGAAGATCAAGAAGAAGTTTCCGGAGGCGCTGCTGGTCTTCATTGCACCGCCCAGTGCAGCGGAGCTGCGGAACCGTCTGGTCGGCCGGGGCACCGAAACCGAGGAGGTTATTGATGCCAGACTGCGGCGGGCCATCACCGAGTCAGAGGGCGTGGAGGCCTACGACTTTATCCTGATCAATGACAATATTGACAGCTGTACGGAAAAACTGCATAATCTTATCAGTGCGAGCCATGATCGGGCATCCGTACATTTAGATATTATAGAAAACATCAGAAAAGAACTGAGGAGGATAGAAAATGTTACGTCCAACATACAATGATCTGATCGGATCTCTGAACAATGGAGCAGAGGACGGTGCACACGAGGTAGAGTCCAGATTCTCCGTGGTGATTGCCAGTGCGAAGAGAGCACGCCAGATCATCGACGGCTCTGAGCCGCTGCTGCCCAATGAGGAGGGCAAGAAGCCGCTGTCTATTGCCATTGATGAGATTTCCAAGAATGCGGTGACCATCGAGAAGGGCTCAGAAGAGGATGATGAGCCGATCTCCGTGAAGGTGGAGAAGGAGGATTTCTCCCGCTATGTGTCCGAGGACAGCGAGGACGATGACGACCTCGAGGAGGACAGCACCGATCTCGGCGGCTCCAGCGAAGACAACTACGAGTCGGATAGCGAGGCCTGATGAAGCTGTATATGATTTCTCTGGGCTGCGACAAGAACCGCGTAGACTCAGAAAAGCTGCTCAGCGGACTGCTGGAGCAGTATCCCGGCTCCGAGGTTACGGATGATCCGGAGGAGGCGGACATTGCCATCATCAATACCTGCTCCTTCATCGGTCCGGCGAAGGAGGAGAGCATCAATACCATCATTGAGATGGGCGAGTACAAGGAGACTGCGAAGCTCAAGAAGCTGATCGTGGCCGGCTGTCTCGTGGAGCGTTACCGGGATGAAATCCGGAAGGAGCTTCCGGAGGTGGACGAGGTTATCAGCGTCAGTGAGTATGTGGAGAAGCTGGACCGGCAGCTGAAGCGGGTGGAAAGCGGTGAGTGCTATACCCAGTACCTGAAGATCGCAGAGGGCTGTGACAAGTACTGCACCTACTGCATCATTCCGAAGCTGCGGGGGCATTACCGCTCCGTGCCCATGGAGAACCTGCTGGCAGAGGCCGCGTCTCTGGTGGAGAACGGCGCCCGGGAGCTGATCCTGGTGGCTCAGGAAACCACATTATATGGTACGGATCTCTACGGACACAAGGCATTGCCGGAACTGCTGGACCGGCTGTCCGCCCTGGAGGGACTGGAGTGGATCCGAATCCTCTACTGCTATCCCGAGGAGATCGACGAGGCACTGATCGAGGCCATCGCCCGAAATCCCAAGGTATGCCATTATCTGGACATTCCCATTCAGCATGCCTCCGACCGTATCCTGAAGGCCATGAACCGGAGAACCCGGGAGGCGGAGCTGCGGGAGAAGATCGCCATGCTGCGGGAGCGGATTCCGGATATCGCGCTGCGTACAACTCTCATTACCGGCTTCCCGGGAGAGACCGAGGAAGATTTTGAGATTCTGAAGCGCTTTGTGACCGAGGAACGTTTTGACCGGCTGGGCGTGTTCCCCTATTCACAGGAGGAAGGCACCCCGGCGGCCGGGATGCAGCCGCAGCTTCCGGAGCGGGTGAAGCAGCAGCGGCAGGATGCCATTATGGCACTGCAGCAGACCATCGCCTTCGAAAAAGCGGAGGAGCAGGTCGGACGCGCTCTGCGGGTGATGATTTCCGCCTATGACCCGGCGTCCAATGTCTACGTCGCGAGATCCTATATGGATGCTCCGGATATCGACAGCTATGTGTATGTGGATGGCGGCGAGAACCGGAATCTGATGGCCGGCGACATGGTGGATGTACGGATCGTGTCGGCTGACGGCTACGATCTGATAGGAGAAATGCTATGAATTTGCCCAATAAGCTGACGGTGCTGCGTATGCTTCTGGTGCCGGTCTTCGTACTGCTTCTGCTGCTGAAGGACGGCACGGTGCAGAGCCTTCGCCTTGCGGCACTGGCGGTTTTCTGCATTGCCTCCTTTACGGATTTCCTGGACGGCTATCTGGCCAGACGGGACCATCTGGTGACGGATTTCGGCAAGTTCATGGATCCTCTGGCGGATAAGCTGCTGGTTTGCTCTGCGCTGATCTGCATGGTGGGACTTCGGCAGCTGCCGGCCTGGTATGTCATCATTATTATAGGAAGAGAATTTATCATTTCCGGTTTTCGCCTCGTGGCGTCAGACAACGGAATCGTGATCGCGGCCTCCTGGTGGGGAAAGTTCAAAACGGTTTCCCAGATGATCACCGTGATCCTTCTGATTTTGAACCTGGATGCTCTGTCAATGCTGACCCTGATTTTTGCAGCGGCAGCGTTGATTTTGACCATTGTTTCACTGATTGACTATATCGTGAAGAATATCCGTGTCATCACGGAGGGAGGCATGTAATGGGAGAGAAGAAGGAGAAGGAAAAGGAAAAGAAGGAGAAGACGCTGCTGAAGAAGCCGGAGCTTCTGGCGGAGAACGGCGATGCGCCCATGGAGCAGCAGGTGGCGGCCCTTCTGATGGATCAGGACCTGACGGTAACCACAGCGGAGAGCCTGACCGGCGGCCTGATCTCGGCAGCATTGACCTCAGTGCCCGGTATGTCCAAGTGCTTCAAGCTCGGCTTCGTCACCTATTCCAACAAGGCCAAGAAGCGCGTGCTTTCCGTGAAGAAGGATACCCTGCGGAAGGAGGGTGCGGTTTCTGCCCAGTGTGCGAAGGAGATGGCCATCGGTGCGCTGATGGAGTCTGAGGCGGACCTCAGTATCGCGGTTACGGGAAATGCGGGACCGGATGCGATGGAGGAGAAGCCGGTGGGCCTGGTATACATTGCGGTCTGTCTGAAGGGCAAGACCAAGGTTACCGAGTGCCGCTTTGCGGGAGATCGCCGCGAAATCCGTGAGAAGACCACGGAAAAGGCACTGGAGATTGCACGGGACATGATCCTGGAGCGATTTGTCTGAGCCCCTGTCATGATCTTTTCAAAGTCCATGTATTACGGCCCGCATGCCTGGCGGCGCAGAGCGGAGCTTCTGGAGAATCTCCGGGAACGGCGCTGGCAGCCGGCCTGCTATATCATTACCGCAGCAAGGAAGCCGAATCTTTATGAGATCTGGAACTCCGTGAGCTTTCTGAACCCGCGTTTGAACACGGAGGATGTGGAGGTTCTGGGCCTGGCCTACGGCTATCCGGAGGCGCTGCGGCTGATCCAGAGAATGCTTCGGGAGGAGGGAATTCAGAAATGCTGATGCTGCTTCTGCGTTTTCTGCTCCTTTTTCTTTTGGCGGTTTTGCTGCTTCTGCTGCTGGTGCTCATGCTTCTGCTCTTTGTTCCCGTGCGCTACAGTCTGGATCTGGAACGGCGTGAGGCAGAAGCGGGGCATGCGCAGTTTTCACTGCACTGGCTCTTCCGGGCGGCAGAGCTGAAGGGTGGCTGTGACCGGGACGGCTTTCGCTGGCGGCTGCAGGTGCTTCACCATACCATAAAGGAGAGCGAAGAGGATGAGCAGGACTGAGCTGAAGCGCGTCGCACGCTGGCTGTCCGAAGAGGAAAATCGCGAAAGCCTGCAGCTTGTGCTGCGGGAATTGGCTTATCTTCTGCGGCACGGGCGTTTTCGAAGGCTTTACGGCAGTCTGCGCTTCGGCCTTTCGGATCCCTATCTGATGGGGAAGCTGCTGTCGCTGCTCAGCATTTTTTATCCGGTTTACGGCAGGGAGCTTGCGCTGTATCCGGAGTTTGAGCGGGACTGTTTCGACGGAGAGCTTCATGTGCGCGGCTACATTCGGCTCTGGCATGTTCTGATGACGGCGATTCGGCTGCTTTTGAACCGGCAGATCCGAACCCTGCTCCTGGGAGGAGATAAAGAAGATGGAAAACAGCAATGTGACGAATCTGATTGAGAGTATGTTCCGGGGAATGGATGGCTTTGTGACCTCCAAGACCGTGGTGGGAGAGCCCATTGTGGTGGGAGATGCCACGCTGATTCCGCTGATGGAGGTGAGCTGCGGCATGGGCGCCGGCGGCTTCGATCAGAAGAAGGAAAAGGGAAACGGGGACGCCGGCGCCGGGGCCATGAGCTCCCGGATCACGCCCACCGCGATTCTGATTCTGCAGAACGGAAAGAGCAAGCTCGTGAATGTGAAGAATCAGGATACCATGACCAAGATCCTGGACATGGTGCCGGAGCTTCTGGACCGCTTTACCGGCGGGAACAAGGTGTCGAAGGAAGCCGAGGACAAGGCTGAGGCGATGCTGGAAAAAGA
>CAVELT010000033.1:0-5779 GCA_963616545.1 Dysosmobacter segnis
GCCCTCCTGGAAGATCAGCTCATAAAGGAAAAGGGCGATGGCCAGCTTGTTGAAGCAGAGCTTGGCGCGCCGTTCGTCATGGCTAAGCATAATGGTTTCTCTCTTTCGGAATGAATCATTTTTGTGTTACAATCTCCTATTGTACACGAAAAACACGGAAAATAGGTGTTTATTCCGTGAATTCCAGCAGAGGAGCATAGTTTTGTGAAGAAATGGATGATATACGGGAAGAAGGCGGATTTTCAGGGCATTGCCCGGCGCTTCTCCATTGACCAGGTAACGGCCCGGGTGCTCAGAAACCGGGAGGTGAATTCGGACAGCCAGATCGAGCAGTTTCTGCATGGGGAGCTCAGCGACCTGCATTCCCCGCTGCTGCTGCCGGATGCCATCCGCTGCATGAATCAGCTGGACCGGGCCGTGGCCGACGGCCGTCATATCCGGGTGGTGGGAGACTATGATGTGGACGGTGTTTGTGCTACCTATATTTTTTATGAGGGCCTGCGGCACATCGGCGCCAATGTGGATTATGCCATTCCGGACCGGATCAAGGACGGCTACGGCATCAATGTGCAGATGATCGATGCGGCGAAGGCAGACGGTGTGGAGCTGATCCTCACCTGCGACAACGGCATTTCCGCGATCGAGGAGCTGAAGCATGCCCGGGAGCTGGGACTCACGGTGCTGGTGACGGACCATCATGACGTGCGGCAGAATACGGACGAGGACTATGGCTGCGAATCCCGGGATATTCTGCCCCCGGCAGCGGCTGTGGTGGACGCGAAGCGGGAAAGCAGCCGCTACCCCTTTCCGGAGATCTGCGGTGCGGTGGTGGCCTGGAAGCTGATCCAGCTCCTCTATCAGAAGCGGAATATGCCCGCGGAGGAGGCGGACCGCTTTCTGGAGTTCGCCGCAATTGCCACAGTCTGCGATGTGGTGCGTCTGCAGGATGAGAACCGCATCATCGTCCGGAAGGGACTCGAAAAGCTGAAGGAAACGGATAACCTCGGCCTGCGGGCACTGCTGAACGTTACCGGGCTTCTGGAGCAGGAAAGCATCAGCGCCTATCATGTGGGCTTTGTTATCGGCCCCTGCCTGAATGCCGGCGGACGGCTCCGCACGGCGCTGCTGGCCATGACGCTCTTCCTATCGGAAAATGAAGGCGAGGCCTTCGAGCGTGCGGTGAAGCTGAAGGAGCTGAATGATGCCCGGAAGGACATGACGAAGGAGGCCACGGATGCGGCCATAGCGGCGGCAGAGACCGGATATGCGGCGGATCCGGTGCTGGTGGTCTATCTCCCCACGCTGCATGAAAGCCTTGCCGGCATCGTGGCAGGACGGCTCCGGGAGGCCTTCTACAAGCCGAGCTTCGTGCTGACGGATGCGGAGCCGGCGGACGGCGTCCCCATGGTGAAGGGCTCCGGACGCTCCATTGAGGGCTATCCCATGTCGGCGAAGCTGGCGGAGGTCAGTGCGCTCCTGACAAAGTTCGGCGGCCATCCCATGGCAGCGGGCTTTTCGCTTCCGAGGGATAATGTCGGCGCGTTCCGGGATGCCCTCAACGCCCGGTCGGGTCTCACGCCGGAGCTTCTGACGGAGAAGCTCTGGATCGATGTGCCCATGCCGCTTTCCTACGTCACCGAGGAGCTGGTGAAGGATCTGGAGCGGCTCGCGCCCTTCGGCATGGGAAACGAGAAGCCCCTCTTTGCCTGGAAGGGGCTTCGGATCGGAGATATGCGGATCCTCGGCAGGAACCGGAACGTGGTGCGTCTCACGCTTTTCGACGGCAGTCAGAGCTTTACGGCGATCTATTTCGGCGATGCTGAGCGTTTTGCACAGGAAAAGGGGAAAAATACGCAGATAGATTTGGTTTACTACCCAAATTTAAATGAGTATAATGGAAGAACGAGCTTGCAGTTCACCATTCGGGACTACCAGTTCAGGAGCTGAAGAAGGAGAGGAGACAAAATTATGATTAAGGAAATCATGAATTTTATTCAGGCGGCAGACCCTGAGGTCGGTGCAGGAATCTGGAAGGAATACGAGAGACAGCAGCGAAATATCGAGCTGATCGCCTCCGAGAACATCGTATCCGCAGCCAGCATGGTCGCCATGGGTACAGTGCTCACGAATAAATATGCAGAGGGCTATGCCGGCAAGCGCTACTACGGCGGCTGTGTCAATGTGGATGAGATCGAGACACTGGCCATCGAGCGTGCCAAGAAGCTCTTCGGCTGCGGCTATGCCAATGTGCAGCCCCACTCCGGTGCCCAGGCCAACATGGCAGTGACCATGGCCATCTGCGAGCCCGGCGACACCATCATGGGCATGTCTCTGGATGCTGGCGGACACCTGACCCACGGTTCACCCGTAAACTTCTCCGGCCGCTTCTACAAGGTAGTGCCCTACGGCATTAACGCAGAGGGCTACATTGATTACGATGAGGTAGAGAGGATTGCGCTGGAGTGCAAGCCGAAGATGATCATTGCCGGTGCTTCCGCTTATCCCCGCATCATCGACTTCAAGCGCTTCCGCGAGATCGCTGACAAGGTAGGCGCTGCTCTCTGGGTAGATATGGCGCACATTGCCGGTCTCGTGGCTGCCGGTATCCATCCGTCACCGATTCCTTATGCGGATGTGGTGACCACCACGACGCACAAGACTCTTCGCGGACCGCGAGGCGGACTGATCCTCGCCAGCGAGGAGGCTGCCAAGAAGTACAACTTCAACAAGAACATCTTCCCGGGCTGTCAGGGCGGACCGCTGGAGCATGTGATCGCTGCCAAGGCCATCTGCTTCGGTGAGGCACTGAAGCCGGAGTTCAAGACCTATCAGGAGCAGATCGTGAAGAACTGCAAGGCACTGGCCGAGGCTATGACTGCCGAGGGCTTCAAGCTGGTATCCGGCGGCACAGACAATCACCTGATGCTGGTGGATCTCACGAACCTTCCGGATGTTTCCGGCAAGGATCTTCAGAACCGCTGCGATGAGGTCAACATTACCCTCAACAAGAACGCCATTCCGAACGACCCGCGGTCTCCGTTTGTGACCTCCGGCGTGCGTATCGGTACCGCTGCCGTGACCACCAGAGGCTTCAAGGAGGAGGATATGAAGCCCATCGCGAAGTGCATCATGAAGGCCGCTGTGGACTTCGACAACTCCAAGGAGGAGATCATTGCCGAGGTGAAGAAGCTCACCGACGCACATCCGATCTACGAGTGAAGAAGTTTGCATCAGGCAAACTTCGTAACGAACTGACACGTGCCCCGAAGGGGGATGTGCTCGCGAAAGCGAGTTCATCGAGAGCTGCCAGCTCGAGATGAATCCAAAGGGATAAAGGATTTCTATATAAACCGTTCCGAAACATGTATGTGCTTTATGCTGATCATGCCGTTATACTATCCAAAGTAAGAACTGCCTGAGACAGGCAGCATTTATTCGGAGGAGAAAAGCAATGGCAGAAAAGGTAAGATTTGAGTTTGCACATGTGGGAATCAATGCGAGGACCCCGGAGGAGGGCGTGCGCATGAAGGATTTTTTCGCGACGGTTATGGGATATGATAACTTCAGAGAAATCCCGGCCGCCTTCTTCACAGAGGACAACCGGATGGAGCTCCTGAAGAAGAACGGCAAGGGTACCTTCGGGCACCTGGGATTCTTCGTGGAGGACATTCCGGCGGCCATCGCGTATCTGGAGTCCGTGGGCTATCCGGTGGACTATGATACCGCGCGCTATGAGGCGGACGGCAAGACGATTCGGCTGATCTTCATTAAAGAAGAAATCAACGGCTTCCGCATCCACATTGCGGTGAAGAAGCAGCCCTTCTACAAGAAGGACGAGCGCCCGGAGCTGCCGACAGTGGATTGACGGTTCCGGCGAGGTGCTGAGAAACGGCTGAAATACAATAAAAAAATGATGCTGGGGTCAAAAGAGCTTTTGATTCCGGCATCATTTTTTACTTTAAGCGGAAATGTTGATTGAATCAGCATTTCCCTGGCTTTCCGCTTCCTGCACGGAGCGGATGAAGGCCTGGACCTGGGGCAGGGCAAAGTAATCCGGCCGGTACAGGATGTGGGTGCGGCGCAGCAGCCGGTGACCGTTCTTCATGACGAGAGGAGAGTGCTGCCCCCGGAAATTTTCCAACGCAATGGGCGGCAGCACGGACCAGCCGATGCCCAGCTCCACCATGGAGACGATGGTCTGCACATCGTTGATCACCAGGGAGCTGGAGGGGGAGAGGTGATTTTCCTTCATCCAGCGATTCAGCTCTGCCTCGTATCCCGCGTCCGTGTCCCGGGCGATGAAGGGGATCCGGTTCAGGATGCCAATGTCGTCGAGCGCAACATCCGGGTGGACGGCGAGACAGATGGGCTCCTCCGACAGGATGATGTCGCCCTCCGTCCAGAGCCGGTCGCCCCGCAGCAGTACCACATTCAGATCGCCGTTCAGGAGACTGTGGTAGAGGTCCGGGCTCCGGTTGGCACTGACATGGATATCCACCTTGGGATACTTCTCCATGAACTGCTGCAGCACCCGGGGGAGCCGGTAGCGGGCATAGTTGATGGCGATGCCCACCCGCAGCGTGCCGGAGATCTCGTTTTCTGCGGCAGCCGTGCAGATCCGGATATTGTCCAGTGCCTCGGAGATGGTATGGACATAGGGAAGAATTTTTTCCGCCACCGGGGTGGGAAGCACGCCCTTTTTGGAGCGGAGGAACAGCGTGCAGCCCAGCTCGTTTTCCATGTTCTGCAGCCGCTTGGTAAGCGCGGACTGCGTGGTATAGAGCCGGTCGGCAGTTTTGGTGAGATTGTTGGTGACGGCAAGGTCCTGCAGGATCTCAAAGTCTTTTTCGGTCATGGTATCCTCCTTCGGCAGCAAATGCTTATACCGAAGCATAGCACGAAGCGTTCCAAAATGGAATAAATAAACATGATAATTATGGATTTTACAGAATGAATAGACGATGCTATCCTATAACTGTCCTTAAGGAAAGCACATCTTCCAAAAGGGAGCGAACAACAAAAGGCCGGAACGGCGAAGAAGGAGGAGAAAATTATGGCAAGTGTTATGGGCATTGTAGCAATGGCAGTAATCATCGGAGCATATGAGGCCTCCGGAATCAAGAACAACTGACCCCCAATCAGTTGTAAAAGCACAGTTGCTGTGACTCGGCAGTGTCGTGCAATGGCTTTCTGCAGAACCCCTTATCCGCAGAAGGTACCATCCCCATGAGTCAGAGAAAGTTTAAGGTATCCCCCAAGTATCGAGTCCCCCGATGGTTTCCATCGGGGGTTTTCTCTTATATCCACTGGGCTCAGCGATAGCTTGGCTATCGGGGCGCCCGGTGGATGGACTTGCTAAACAGTTACTTAGGGAAACGCTGATTAAAGCGTTTCCCTCGCCGGATTTGCGCTGCGAAGCAGCAAATTCCTTTGCAAATCCGTGCGATCCGCCGGAGGCAGCTAAGGAAATGCTGAATTAATCAGCATTTCCTTAGATATCATGAGGGAGATTATAGTTTCTGTCTGGATTGGTTGGAATATCCAGTTTTAGTATTTTGAATAAGACCAGTTTATATGACGCAGAAGGATTTGTCAGCGGCAACCGGCATTAGAATTGACTGCCACAGTTTTTGTACATACATCGGAAGATTTTTGATATGCGATGCTATGAAAGATTTCTGCAGTTTACCGCAAAAATCTTCAATAGGATGTGCAATTCCTGACGAATGAAAAACCCGGCCGCCGCGTCTTTCGCGCGGCGGCCGGGTTTTGTTATTTA
>CAVELT010000034.1:0-14166 GCA_963616545.1 Dysosmobacter segnis
TTTGTTACATTTCCAGCACGATGGCATACTCCCCCTTCGGCTCCGCCGCACCGATCACAGCAGCCTGCGGGATCCTCTCCTGCAGGGCTGTGAGACAGGCTCCCGCCTCGGCCTCCGGAACTGCGGCCAGGAGTCCGCCGCTGGTCTGGGGATCATAGAGAATGTCCTGCATGGCCCGGCTGACAGGGCCGACAACATTAACCCCCGATTCTGCATAATCACGGTTTCGATACGCACCGGCGGGGATCAGTCCCAGCTCTGCAAAGTGCAGAGCCTCCGGATGGCATGGAATGCGCGAGGCAGAAAGCCGCAGCGTGACATCGCTTCCCTGGGCCATTTCGAAGCTGTGACCAAGAAGCGCAAAGCCGGTGACATCCGTGCAGCTGTGCACATGGAAGTGCGACAGGATGTCCCGGGCCTCCCGGTTCAGCGTGCTGAGCTGCCTGTAGATCCGCTGCATCAGCGCCGGCTCCGCCAGCTCGGCTTTCGCTGCTGTGGTGATGATGCCGACGCCCAGGGGCTTTGTCAGAATCAGCACATCGCCGGGCCTTGCGCCGCTGTTGGTCCAGATCCTCTGCGGATGCACAAAGCCGCTGACCGCAAGACCGTAAATGGGTTCTGCGCCGTGAATGGTATGTCCGCCGGTGATGATGGCGCCGGCCTCATAGGCCTTGTCATAGCCGCCCCGAAGAATTTCCTGAATCGTTTCCTTCTCCATGCTGTCCGCAACACACATGATGTTGAGACAGAGCTTCGGCTCACCGCCCATGGCGTAGACATCGCTCAGGGCATTGGCCGCCGCGATCTGCCCGTAGAGGAAGGGATCGTCCACGATGGGCGGAAAGAAATCCGTGGTCTGAATCAATGCCCGCTCCTCGTCCAGAAGATAGACGCTGGCATCATCACTTTTGTCATAGCCCACCAGCAGGCGCTCGTCTGTATGCGTCCTGAAGCCCTGCAGCAGCCGGGACAGAGTGCCGGCCCCCACTTTGGCGCCGCAGCCCGCACAACTGGCCAGCTTCGTCAACTTTACTTCTGTTTCCATAGGATACTCCTTCCGTTTGAATCATACTGAAAAAGGCGCACTGCCGTACAGCAGTGCGCCTTGCAATGGATCTTAAAGCCTCTTTATAAGCTTACAGCTGAGGTCCTGCGGAAACCAGTGCCTTGCCGGCCTCGTTGCCCTCATACTTCTTGAAGTTCTTGATGAAGCGGGAAGCCAGATCCTTTGCCTTCTCCTCCCACTGTGAAGGATCAGCATAGGTGTCTCTCGGATCAAGAATCTCGGTAGCCACACCGTTCAGCTCTGTCGGTACCTCGAAATCAAAGTACGGGATCTTCTTGGTGGGCACATTCTTGATGTCGCCGTTCAGGATAGCGTCGATGATGCCGCGGGTATCCTTAATGGAGATTCTCTTGCCGGTGCCGTTCCAGCCTGTGTTTACCAGGTAAGCCTTAGCGCCGCTCTTCTCCATCTTCTTTACGAGCTCCTCAGCATACTTTGTGGGATGCAGCTCCAGGAAGGCCTGACCGAAGCAAGCAGAGAAGGTCGGTGTCGGCTCTGTGATGCCGCGCTCTGTGCCGGCAAGCTTTGCTGTGAAGCCGGACAGGAAGTAGTACTGTGTCTGCTCCGGTGTCAGGATAGATACGGGAGGCAGTACGCCGAAGGCATCTGCGGACAGGAAGATCACGTTCTTTGCTGCCGGTGCAGAGGAAATCGGGCGAACGATATTCTGGATATGATCGATCGGATAAGATACGCGAGTATTCTCGGTTACGCTCTTATCGGCGAAATCCAGCTTGCCGTCCTCGGCAACGGTTACGTTCTCGAGGAGTGCATTCTTCTTGATGGCGTTGTAGATATCCGGCTCGGACTCCTTATCCAGGTTGATGACCTTCGCATAGCAGCCGCCCTCGAAGTTGAAGACGCCGTTGTCGTCCCAGCCGTGCTCGTCATCGCCGATGAGAAGACGCTTCGGATCTGTGGAAAGGGTGGTCTTGCCGGTGCCGGAAAGGCCGAAGAAGATGGCGGTGTTCTCGCCGTTCATATCGGTGTTTGCAGAGCAGTGCATGGAAGCCATGCCCTTCAGCGGAAGGAAGTAGTTCATCATGGAGAACATACCCTTCTTCATCTCTCCGCCGTACCAGGTGTTGACGATAACCTGCTCGCGGCTGGTGATGTTGAACATAACAGCTGTCTCGGAATTGAGTCCCAGCTCCTTGTAGTTCTCAACCTTTGCCTTGGAAGCGTTGTAAACCACGAAATCCGGCTCAAATGTCTCCAGCTCCTCGGCTGTCGGCTTGATGAACATGTTGGTTACGAAGTGTGCCTGCCAAGCTACCTCAACGATGAAGCGGATGGCCATTCTGGTATCCTTGTTGGCACCGCAGAAGGCATCAACCACGAAGAGTCTCTTGTTGGAAAGCTCCTTCTTAGCCAGCTCCTTCACAGCTGTCCAAGCCTCTTGTGTTGCAGGATGGTTGTCGTTGGGATACTCCTCAGAGGTCCACCATACAGTGTCCTTGGAATTCTCGTCCATAACGATGAACTTGTCCTTGGGAGAACGGCCTGTATAAATACCGGTCATTACATCCACAGCGCCCAGCTCGCTGACGTAGCCCTTCTCGTAGCCCTCCAGCTCCGGCTTGGTCTCCTCATCGAACAGCATATCATAAGAAGGATTGTAAACAATCTCAGTAGTTCCTGTAATGCCATACTTTGTTAAATCGATTTTTGCCATTTTGCAGTAACCTCTTTTCCTTTTTCCAAACTCTGCACTAACAGATCCCGAAACGATTATCTCGTTCCACTCATATATTTATACATACAAATTGAATAAAATCAACCGGAATTTTTTGGCGTTTTTTGATGGTATATTTTCAGCCTTTCCACAGTATAGATTTTTGCTATAGGCTCAACAAACTATGCGTTAAATTTTTGTCGAAATTGTTAATATTTCTACAAATCAAGTCCTTTTTTCACCGTTTTGCAATTTTATTCTAATGGATCTATTAGAAAAATGATGAGCCTCGCCGGCTCTCCCCTGTCATTCATGCTCGATGGAAATGCCGCTGAAGCCGTAGAAAATACTGAACAGCGGCGTCAGGTACAGGAGGAAGAGATACGGGAAAAACAGACCCCAGGCAACGCCCAGTGTACCGGACATGTAAATACAGTAGCCGTGCCAGGGAATCATGGGGCCGGCCAGTGTGCCGGAATCCTCGATGCAGCGGGACAGAATGGCCGGCTTGATCTTATGCTCCTTAAAGATCGGCGCCATAAGCCGTCCGGTCAGCACATGGGACATGGGTGAGGAGCAGCTCATAATGCTGGTGGCATAGCCCACCAGCAGCGTGCCCAGGATCAGACTGCCGTCGGAATGGATCCGCTTCACAAAGAACTGCAGAATGCAGTCCAGAACACCCAGCCGCTCCAGCATGCCGCCCATGCCCACAGCAAAGGTAATGATGGCCACATACTGCAGCATGGAGTTCATGCCGCCCCGGTTCAGGATCGTCTTCAGCACATCGAATTCGATTTCACTGCTGTAGCCGTTGTAGGCAATGCGGATGACACTCTGCAGAGTCTTTCCCTGCACCAGAATGGAAACCAGTCCGGCTGCCGCCGAGGACAGTCCCAGAGAAATGATGGCATCCACCTTGATGAGCAGAAGCACAATCAGAAAGAGCGCCGGCAGCAGGGTCAAAAGGCCGATATGAAATTCTCCGTTCAGGGCTGCAATATAACCTTCGATGTCCGACACGCTGCCTGCACTGCCCTGCTGAAGCCCCAGTACGGTGAAAATGATCAGCGTCAGCACAAAAGGCGGCAGCGTGGTCCAGAGCATAGCGCGGATGTGGTCACCCAGCTTGGCGCCCGCCACGGCAGGAGCCAGGTTCGTGGTATCACTGAGGGGACTCAGCTTATCGCCGAACATCGAGCCGCAGATCACCGCGCCGGCCACCATGCCCGGGTTGATGCCCATGGCATTGCCGATGGCCATCATGGCCACACCGGCGGAACCCACAGAGCCGTAGCTGGTGCCGGTGACAAGACTCAGCAGAGCACAGAACAGCAGGGTCAGCGGCAGCAGAAAGCGCGGGTTGATCATGCGAAGGCCATAGACAATGATGGTGGGAATGGTGCCGCTCTGGAGCCAGGTGCCGATCATGACGCCGATGGCCATCAGCAGCGCCATGGTGGGCACCACGACCTTCAGGGCCTCGAAGGCGCCCTTCTGGATCTCTGCATAGGAAATCCGCCGAATGAGGCAGAACAGATAGATGATGATCCAGCTGAAAAACAGACCGATCATCGGCCCTCCGGTTTTCAGTCGGATGCAGGTTGCCACTGACAGGATAATGAAGGCGAGCAGTACTATGCTCTCCAGGCCTCCCGCCTTGCGAATTGCGCCGTTGTTGCTTTCCATAAAATACCCCCTAAATAAATCGAACTAAATATCGAGTTTCCTCCAGTACAGCCCCTTCGTGTTCTTTGCGGGGCGGAGGCTCCCTTCTGCCTCCCGTGTCAATAGTAAAATGCTGTCGAAGCCGGCTTCGCGTGCAGCCGCCAAAGCTTCCGGGAAGGCTCCGTCCAGAAGCTCCCGCTGGTGCGCATCGGCACTGATGAGGATTTCTCCGCCCAGATCATGCAGATGCTGCAGGAGCCGGGGATGCGGATAAAAATACCGCTTTCTCTTTCGGTTCACGGCACCGCAGTTGATCTCAAAGGGAAGGCCCTCGGAAACCAGCCTCTCCATGGCCGCCATGGCCGGCTCATAATAACGGGGATCATCCTCATCGAGAAAATGGCCGCCCTCCTCTGCCGGAAGATCATTGAAGCGCGTGATCAGATCGAAGTGTCCCACAAAGGTCGGCTGCAGGCGCGCGCCGACCTGCGCCTCCAGGGCATAATAGGCTTTGGAAAGGGCATAATAATCATTGCCGAAGTGTGTCCGGCAGAGCAGCTGCAGATTCGCCGGGCTGCTGTCCACGGAGAGATATTCACCGTTCAAGGGCGGCACGTCCAGGAAATGCGTCGAGCCGATGAGATACTCGGCTTCGTCCGCGCAATGCGGATCGTAGACATTATCCAGCTCGGCACCGAGGAGGATCTCCAGCCGGCCCCGGTACTTCTCCTGCAGCCGCCGGATCTCGCGAACATAGGCAGGAAAATCCATGTGCACGTCCGGATCCATGTGGCCGGAAAAGCCCAGGATCTGAAAGCCCCGGCGAAGGGCTTCCTCGGCCATCTCCTCCGGGGTGTTGCTGCCGTCGCAAAGCGTGGTATGGGTATGATAATTGGCAAAAACCTGCGTCATTTCTTATTCCTCCGCGGCCAAGGCTTCCAGGATGCGCTGATAATGCAGGAAGCCATGTGCCTTGTGAATGTCCGCAATCTCACCGATGGAGGCCAGGCGGCCGTCAATGGACTCAGATTCCTCAATTGTGACGTCTTTTTCCGTGAAATCTAAGTGAAAATGAAAGATATCTACGAAATAGTTATCACCGCGCGCCTCATCCACATTGGCATAGCTGTAGACCGGCTTACGGTCAATCTCCATGAGCCCGTGCGCTGTGAGGACCAGACCGGTTTCCTCCCGGACCTCCCGGGTCACCGCCGCAAAGGAATCCTCCCCTGCCTGTGCACCGCCGCCCGGCACCTCCCAGGAGCCGGCAGCCCACTTTTTGTCCAGAGCCCGGCGGGTAATCAGAAAACGGCCCTCCCGGTCCTCCAGCAGCGCCAGGACATAGAGCATGTACTGTCCCTTCTGCATGAAGGCGCCCTTCCGGGGAACCGGCTGACCGATGCGATAGCGGTTTTCGTCATAAATGTCGATATATTCCATGTCAGTCCTCGTTTGCAGTAAAGTGTATGCAGATTTCTCCGCTCTGGAAGCAGCTGTCGGTTCCCTTGTGGCAGGCGGGACCGTCCTTCCGGACCTGCACCAGAATCGCATCATTGTCGCAGTCGCTTTCCAGCGTCACGATGTGCTGATAATTGCCCGAGGTCTCGCCCTTCAGCCAGAGCTCCTGCCGGGACCGGGACCAGAAGCAGGTGAGTCCTCTCTCCAGCGTGATCTCCAGCGATTCCCGGTTCATATAGGCGAGCGTCAGTACGCGCTTCGTCTCATAATCCTGCACGATGCAGGGCACCAGTCCCTTCTCATCAAAGCGGATGCAGGAAAGATCGATTTTAGCTTTGTCCATGTCCTGCCCTCCTCAGATTCTTACGGCAATGCCTTCGGCCCGCAGACGCTGCTTGAGCTCTGTGATGCTGACCTCTCCGAAATGGAAGATGCTGGCCGCAAGCCCCGCAGAAATGTCCGGAATTTCCCGGAACAGCGTGACGAAATCCGCGATGGCCCCGGCACCGCCGGACGCAATCACCGGCACCTTCACCAGGGCATTCACCGCCGCCAGCATGGGAAGGTCAAAGCCCTGCTTCACGCCGTCCGTATCGATGGAATTCAGCACCACCTCGCCGGCACCCCGCTTAACACCGTCCTTGATCCATTCCAGTGCATCCATGCCGGTATCGATGCGGCCGCCGTTCTGGAATACATGATAGGAATCGCCCACTCTCTTTGCATCCACTGAAAGCACCACGCACTGGTTGCCGTACTTTTCCGCAGCCTCACTGATCAGCTTCGGATTCCGGATGGCACCGGAGTTGACGCTGACCTTGTCGGCGCCGCACTTCAGCACCCGGTCAAAGTCCTCCACTGTATTGATGCCGCCGCCCACGGTCAGCGGAATAAAGATCTTTGAAGCCACCTCTGTGAGGATCTCCGTGAAGAGCTTTCGTCCCTCAAAGGAGGCGGTAATGTCGTAGAACACGAGCTCATCGGCGCCGGCCCGGGAATAATACTCTCCCAGTGCCACCGGGCTGGAAACGTCCCGGAGTCCTTCGAAATTCACACCCTTTACCACTCTGCCGTCCCGTACATCAAGACAGGGAATGATGCGCTTTGTGATCATGGCCCTTCCTCCTTATTCCGCTGCTTCATCGTTGACAATCCGGAGCGCTTCTGAAAGCTCTACCGCACCCTGGTACATGGCCTTTCCGAGGATGGCGCCGTAGAGCCCCATCTTCTTGAGCGCCCGAAGGTCCTCATAATCGGATACGCCGCCGGAGGCCGTTACCTGAATGTCCTCCAGCTTGCTGAGCCTCTCATACAGCGCGAGATTCGTGCCCTGCATGGCCCCGTCTCTGGAAATGTCGGTAACAATGACGGTATCCACCTTGAGCTCCACCAGATGCTGCAGAAAATCAAACATATCTACATCCAGCACGTCGAGCCAGCCATGGACCGCCACCTTGCCGTCCTTCGCATCCACGCCCACAGCGATATGCTTTCCGAAGCGGGTCAAGGCCTCCTGCAGGAAAGCTTCATCCGTCACCGCCTTGCTGCCCAGAATCACCCGTTCTACCCCCGCCGCAAGGTACTTCTCAATGGTCTCCATGGAACGGATGCCGCCGCCGATCTCCACAGAGAGTCCGGTCTCGCGGCAGATGGTCTCCACCACAGAGAAATTCGGCGTGGTGCCGTCCTTCGCGCCCTCGAGATCCACAAGATGCAGCCATTTGCCGCCCTTCGTCTCAATGTCCTTTGCAGTGGCCACGGGATCCTCGGAATACACCGTCATCTTATTGTAATCGCCCTTCAGAAGACGCACTACCTTTTTGTCATATAAATCAATTGCCGGAAACAGCAGCATATTTTCTCCTTTGCCGTATCGTTATTGCAGCCTTGTAAAGTTGCTCAAAATGCGGAGACCCGTTTCACCGGATTTCTCCGGATGGAACTGCGTGCCGAAGACATTGCCGTTCTGGACTGCTGCCGTCAGCGGAACGCCGTACTCTGCCGTCGCCAGAAGATGCGCATCGCAGTCAAAGGCTGCATAAGAATGCACAAAGTATACATGGCTTCCCTCCTGCAGTCCCTCAAATAGCGGGCTCTCCTTCAGGAAATGCAGGGCATTCCAGCCCATGTGGGGAATGTCCAGGTTTTCCGGAATCACGCCCTCGATTTCCCGTACCTCGCCCGGCACCAGACCGAGACCCTCATGGCTCCCGTATTCGCTGGAGCGGTCAAAGAGAAGCTGCATGCCGAGGCAGATGCCCAGCATGGGCTTTCCCTTTTTCGCCTCCTCCTGCACCAGAGAAAACATTCCGGCGCTCTTCAGCTTCTCCGCTGCATCGCCGAAAGCCCCCACGCCGGGAAGGATCAGGTGATCCGCTGCCGCGATGACACTGGGATCCCGGGTCACCACTGCCTCTGCGCCGATGGCTGCCATGGAGCTCTTCAGGGAAAAAAGATTGCCTACGCCATAATCAATGATTGCTGTCATACTGACCTCCCGCCTTTTCCTTTACTTTGCGTCTCTGTCCTCTTTTCCGAAGCGAATGTCTACGGCTCTCGCATGGGCCGTAAGTCCCTCCTTGTTGGCGAAGAAGGAAACCTTGTCATAGTCCTTCTCCAGCGCCTCTCGGGTATAGTAGCTGTACTGCAGCTTCTTCACGAAATCGTCCACCGACAGCGGGCTGTAGAAGCGGGCTGTGCCGGAGGTAGGCAGGGTATGATTGGGTCCTGCAAAGTAGTCTCCCAGGGGCTCCGGATTGTAGCGTCCCAGGAAGACGGAGCCGGCATTCTTGATGAGACCCAGATAATCAAAGGGCTGGTCCACGCAGATCTCCAGATGCTCCGGCGCGATGCGGTTTGCCGTATCCACGCCCTCCATGAGATCCCGGCAGACGATGATCTTGCCGTTGTTCTCAATCGAGGTCCGGGCGATCTCCTCCCGCTGCAGCGTCTTCAGCTGCGCTTCGATTTCCGCCTGCACCTGCTCTGCCAGCGCGAGAGAATCGGTCACCAGCACCGCAGAGGCATTCTTGTCATGCTCTGCCTGGGACAGAAGGTCAGCCGCCACATAGCGGGGATCGGACTTGCCGTCCGCCAGCACCAGCACCTCGGAGGGGCCCGCGATCATGTCAATGTTGACCTGGCCGAAGACCTGCTTCTTGGCCTCTGCCACAAACGCATTGCCGGGTCCCACGATCTTGTCCACCCGGGGAATGGATTCCGTGCCGTAGGCAAGGGCCGCCACTGCCTGGGCACCGCCCACCTTGAAGATGCGGCCCACGCCGGCCACATGCGCAGCCGCCAGGATATAGGGATTCACGGAGCCCTCTTTGGAGGGCGGTGTCACCATCACGATCTCGGAAACGCCGGCGATCTGGGCCGGAATGGCGTCCATCAGCACCGTACTGGGATAAGCCGCCGTGCCGCCGGGCACATAGAGGCCGACGCGCTCCAGCGGGATCACGCGCTGACCGAGCACCACACCGGGCTTCTCAGTCATGATGAAGCTCTGCCGCAGCTGCTTCTCATGGAAGGCCCGGATGTTCCTGGCCGCTTCCTCGAGGATTTCGATGAATTCCGGCTCCACCTTCTGTATCGCGGCTTCCATCTCCTCCGGACTTACCAGAAAATCGCTCAGCTCCACATGGTCAAAGCGCTGACAATAGTCCCGGAGCGCCGCGTCTCCCTTTTTCCGCACATTGGCAATGATATCAGAAACCACATCCTCCACACTGCTCGTGGGTTCATTCCGGGCGAAGATCTCCTCGTCCTTCAGCTTTCCCATTTCATAGATTTTAATCATAACTGCTCCTTTTAGTGTTCCAGCTTCACCGTCTCCACCTTTTCACCGGAGGCGATGAGCTCTGCCAGTCCATCCCGGACCTGCATGACCTCCTCGTGCTTGAACTGATAGCTTACCCGGTTGCAGATGAGCCGGGCACTGATGGGCACAACCGTCTTGAGCACAGAGAGATCATTCTCCCGCAGGGTATTTCCGGTCTCCACGATATCCACGATCACATCGGAAAGTCCCAGAATGGGCGCGATCTCGATGGAGCCGTTCAAATGGATGATGTCAATATCCCGTCCGGCCTTCTCATAGTACTTTCCCGCAATGTTCGGGAACTTGGTGGCCACCCGGAGGGTACGCTCCTCGTCATCATAGAAATCCTTCGGACCTGCCACACACATCCGGCACTTGCCGATGCCGAGGTCCAGAAGCTCATAGATCTGGGGCTCATACTCCAG
The DNA here is from genome assembly GCA_963616545.1 of Dysosmobacter segnis. Taxonomy (GTDB): domain Bacteria; phylum Bacillota; class Clostridia; order Lachnospirales; family Lachnospiraceae; genus Oribacterium. The sequence goes on from CAVELT010000034.1 coordinate 10,116, forward strand.
AAGGATATCCTCACCGCAGACACCGATGTCGGCTGCGCCCCGCTCCACATAGATGGAAACGTCCGAGGGCTTCACCCAGAAATAGCGAACGCCCTTTTCGGGATTCTCAAAGGTCAGCTTCCGGTTCTTTTCCAGAATGGCCGGACAGTCGAAGCCGGCTGCCGCCATAAGGCTGTAGGTTTTCTCGCCGAGTCTTCCCTTCGGCAATGCAATATTAAGCATGACTTACCGCCTTTCCGTCTGCTGCCGTGGGATCTGTGCTCAGGAGCTGCAGCAGCTTTTCCTCTGTGCAGCTGTCTCCATTTTCCAGCTGATAGCTTCCGTCCGGAAGGCCCGTTGCCCTCCGCCGAACGGGATGCTCCGTTGCCTCCAGCGCATCGGCGCGGATCACCCGCACCCGGAGCCCCCGGGAACGCAGTGCGGCAGCCCGGGCAGCTGTGATGACAGCATTATCCTCTCCCTCATAGAGAAGGAGAATATCCACATCGTAGTGCTTCGGCACAGAGAGATAGTTTTCCACCATATCGAGGTACATGGCGAAGCCGATGGCCCCCACCTTCTTTCCCATCTTCTCCGGCAGGCGGTCATAGCGGCCCCCGGACAGGACGGTGAAGGGAATGTTCTCCGCTGCGCCCTGGAAGATGATGCCGTTGTAGTAATCCATGGAATTCACCAGAGAAAAATCGAGATAAATGTGCTGCAGGACGCCGAAGCTCTCCAGCACCTCAGCCAGCCCCCGGAGATGCTCCACCAGGCGGGCAGCGCTGTTGCTCATGGCAAAGCCGGACAGCTTTTCGATGCCCTCCCGGAAGGGTGCATAAAGGTCCACCAGCTGCTTCAGGGTCTCCGCACAGGCGCGGGTCATGCGTCCCTCCTCCACCAGGCCGTCAAAGCCGGCGGCATTTTTTATGGAGAAGAGCCGCAGCACAGCTTCACAGGTGGAGTCCGAAAGCTCCATGGACTCAAAAAGCTGCTTCAGAAAGGCGGCGTCGGAAATGCGGATCACAAAGCGGTCGGACACCAGCTCCAGAGACCGGGCTGCCAGAGCAATGACCTCAGCCTCGGCAAAGCGGTCCAGAGGGCCCAGACACTCCACGCCGGTCTGCTGAATTTCACGATAATGCCGGTCCTTCGGGCGGTAAACAGTTTCGTTGTAGTAGACCTTCTCCTCACCGCCGGCATTGGCCTTCACAATGGACAGGGTCACATCCGGCTTCAGCGCAAGGAGCGAGCCGTCCAGATCCGTAAAGGTGATGAGCTGACTCGACTTCAGGAAATCCCGATTGTCGGCATAAAGGTCATAGGGCTCAAACTTCGACATCTTGAACTTCCGATAGCCGCAGCTTTCATAGAGCCGGTTCAGTTTCTGTTCTATCATTTACAATACTCCCTTGGTGGATGGAATCTGCTCGGCGAAGCGCTCGTCCATGGATACGGCCTCCCGCAGCGCCCGGCCCAGTCCCTTGAAGCAGGCCTCGGCAATATGGTGGGAATTCTTTCCGGCCAGCTGTTGCATGTGCAGTGTGATGCCGGCATTGTTGGCGAAGGCCTGCATGAACTCTGCCACCAGCTCTGTGTCGAAGCTGCCGATTTTCTGAGAGGGAAATGTCAGCTCCCCGTAGAAGCCGCCCCGGCCGGAAATGTCCAGCGCCACCGTCATTAACGCCTCATCCATGGGCAGCATGAGACTCGCGTAGCGGCGGATGCCCTTCTTGTCCTCCAGGGCCTCCTTCACGGCCTCGCCCAGGCTGATGCCGATGTCCTCCACGGAATGGTGATCGTCCACCCAGGTGTCGCCCTCGCAGCTTAAGTTCATCTGTATGCCGGAATGGCGGCTCAGAAGGGTCAGCATATGATCCAGAAAGCCGATGCCGGAGCTGATGTCCGATTCCCTGCCGTTTCCGTCCAGATCCAGCCAGATGTGAATGTCTGTTTCATTGGTTACTCTGTTGATTTCTGCCGTTCTCATGGGTTCTCCTTCAGAAGTGCGTCTATGGTCTGCACCAGGGTCTCCATGTCCTCCATGGTGCCGATGGTGATGCGGTTGTAGTTCGCAATCCGCTCTGTCTCAAAGTGCCGCACCAGGATGCCCCTTTCCTTAAGGTCCAGATACAGCTTCTTTCCATTATACATAGGATGAGCCGCAAATACAAAGTTTGATTTCGACGGCAGAACCGTAAAGCCGCGGGACCGCAGTGCCTCTGTGGTGAAGTCGCGGGCCTGGATGATTTTTTCAATGCAGCCGTCGTAATACTTCTGATCCTTCACGGCCTCCACCGCTGCCGCCATACTGAGGCGGTTCACATTGTAGGGATTCGTGGAATACTTGATGGTCTCGAGATCGGCGATCAATGCCGGGCTGCCGATGGCATAGCCGACTCTGGCACCGGCCAGAGACCGGGACTTGGAAAAGGTCTGCACCACCAGAAGATTCTCATAGCGCGGCAGCAGGGAAACGGCAGATTCACCGCCGAAATCCACATAGGCCTCATCAATGATGACCACATGTGCCGGGTTGGACTGCAGTATGCTTTCGATCTCCGCAAGACTTAAGGTAAGGCCTGTGGGGGCATTCGGATTCGCAATCACAATGGCGGAACCGGCATTGGCATACATTTCCGGGTCGATGCTGAAGTCCGGCAGCAGCGGGATCGGGTTGGTCTTCATGTGGTTCAGCGCCGCAAACACCGGATAGAAGCCGTAGGAAATGGAAGGAAAGGCCATGCCGTCCTCACCGAAGGCCATGAAGGCGAAATTCAGCGCCTCATCGGAGCCGTTGCCCACAAAGATCTGCTCGGGCGTCACGCCGTAGCGCTCCGCGAGGGCCTGCTTCAGAGGCTTCAGAGCCGGATCGGAATAGAGCCGCAAATCGGCGGCCTCCTCACTGTTCACTGCTTTAAGCACGCCCGGTGCCGGTGCATAAGGGGACTCGTTGGTGTTCAGCTTGATATAGCGGCGATCCTGGGGCTGTTCGCCCGGTGTATAGGGCTCCAGTGCCCCGTAATAGGAATTGAAAAAATTCGACATTGCCTCTCCTTCTCGCGTTACCGTGGTAGCGTGTTAAAGTGTTAAGTGCTAAATCAAACGGGTTCAGCACAAGTTTTCCTTGCCGGTCACCCGTTTGATTTCACATCATACTCTCTGTATCCCGTTCTGTCAAGATGCAACAGCAATACCGCTGTACTCTTTATGCTGTTTCCTTATCCGGATAATGCCTGCTTCATCTGTTCGGCAGTAATCACTCTCAGACCATAAATTTTGGTCTGCCCGTAACCCTGTCCGTAGCTGTTGTCGGCATTGTACTGATAGCTCTTCTCCTGGCTGCGCGTCAGAATATTGCCGCTCTGGCCGCCGATAAAGCGGCTGCTGCCCTCCGTAAAGCTTACACCGTCCAGACAGTACACCGTAAGCCCTGTAGATGCATCATAAAAATAGTCGTTTACATTGCTCATGGAATAGCCCAGCACAGCTCCCGTAAACAGATTTCGCCTGCCGGACGACGGATCCGCCGTTCTTCCGGCGACATAACAGTTCACTGCCCTTGCACCGTCCGATCCGGCACCCAGCTGCCCCAGAAGGCCGCCTAAGAAATACTTCTGCGTTCTGTTGTCTCTGTTCTGTGAGCTTGCGTTGTAGCTGTAGTCTTTGTCGACATTCGCACTCACGGAAACCGTCATGAAGCTGTTCTGAATCACCACAGCTCTGTGGATATAGCCGACCAGGCCGCCGGTGGCGAGATGTCCGTAGACAGTATAGCCGCCCGAGGTAATCGAATCATCCGTATCTGTATAGAGCTTCGTCAGGTCAATGGCAGGTTCGTCCGTGAAAGCGCCGCTCGCATCCGTCAGACCGGCTGCATAGCTGTTCCTTATGCTGCCGCCGGCACTGAAGTCACCGACCAGACCGCCGGTACAGTCACCGTACGGCGCATAGACATAGGCAGTGACGCCGCAGTTGTCAATGTTCAGTGCACCGCTGAGGATGGTGCCGACGAGTCCGCCGGCACTGTCATCCGTATGGTCGCTGTCTTTGCCTATGCCTTTGGCGAGGA
>CAVELT010000035.1:0-1942 GCA_963616545.1 Dysosmobacter segnis
CCGGACTTCTTGCCCTCCTCCAGATCCTTCTGGGTCAGGTCGCCCGTCACGATCACCTTGGAGCCGAAGCCGATACGGGTCAGGAACATCTTCATCTGCGCCGGTGTGGTATTCTGCGCCTCATCCAGGATAATGTAGGCATTGTCCAGTGTGCGGCCCCGCATATAGGCAAGGGGAGCCACCTCAATCAGGCCCTTTTCCGAATTCGCCAGATACTGCTCAGCGCCCATGATCTGATACAGCGCGTCATAGAGGGGCCGGAGATACGGATCCACCTTGGACTGCAGATCACCGGGCAGGAAGCCCAGCTTCTCTCCCGCCTCAATGGCAGGACGGGTCAAAATAATGCGGGATACCTCCTGCTCCCGGAAGGCCGTGATGGCCATGGCCATCGCCAGATAGGTCTTGCCGGTACCGGCCGGACCGATGCCGAAGGTGATCATGTTGCTGCGGATCTTGTCCACATACTCCTTCTGCCCCAGGGTCTTCGGCTTCACCGGCTTTCCCAGTGCTGTCCGAGCCAGAATATCCTTATCGATTTCCACAATGCCCTCCGTGGACTTCTCGGAAACCGTCAGAGAAATGGCATAATCCACGTTCTGCTCGGTGATCACATTGCCCCGCATGGACAGGCGGATCAGATTTTCGAAAACGGTCTTTGCCTTCTCGCAGTCCCGCTCTTCACCGAGGATCTTCATCACGCCGTCTCTGTCGATGACCGTCACGTGAAAGGCCCGTTCAATCTTCTTTAGAAAGCTGTCCATCTGCCCCATGACATTTCTCTCATGCTCAATGGGGATATCCATGATTTGCTCGCTTGCTGCCATATTCCTCCTTGCTCTGTACAGGAACAGAGACTAAGAAAGCCCCAATTCATCACTGAATCAGGGCTACTTAATTTGCTATGAATTAGTTGAACTTACGCTTTCTGGCTGCCTCAGACTTTTTCTTACGTCTTACGGACGGCTTCTCGTAATGCTCTCTCTTACGAATTTCCTGCTGGATGCCTGCCTTAGCACAGTTTCTCTTGAATCTGCGTAAAGCGCTGTCCAGGGACTCGTTCTCTTTAACGATTACGTTAGACATGCTGAAACCCAAACCTCCCTCCGGGTGCAAACTAGTATCTATTATAGCGATGACGCGAAATTTGTCAAATGATTTTTGAACTTTTTTTCGCGAAATCTCAGCCCAGCTGCTGGCGCACCAGCTCTGCAGCCTTCGCAAGGGCCTCGGACAGCTTGGATGCATCCTTGCCGCCGGCCTGCGCCATGTTCGGGCGTCCGCCTCCGCCGCCGCCGACGATGGGCGCAATGGCCTTGATCAGATTTCCGGCATGGGCACCCTTCTTGACAGCCGCATCCGTCGCAGTCGCCATAATGCAGGGCTTATTGTCCACAGCAGAAGCCAGCACAATATACGCATCGCCGAACTTCTCCTTCAGCTGATCGCCGAGGCTCCGGAGACCGTTCATATCCACGGACGGCAGCTCCTGCAGCACCACCTGGATGCCGTTCACCTCTTCTGCCTTCACCTCACCCATGGACTGGTTGGCGAGCTTTGCCTTCAGGCTCTCATTTTCAGCCCGAAGCTCCTTCATTTCCTTCTCCAGTGCCGTGATACGGTCACCGAGATGCGCTCCGTCGGTCTTCAGAAGCTGTGCTGCCGCCTTCAGGAGCTTCTCCTCCTCTGCGAAGTGCGCCATCAGTCCCTCAGAGCTCAGGGCCTCGATTCTGCGGACACCGGCTGCCACACCCTGCTCGGAAATGATCTTCACAAACTGGATCTCAGAGGTGTTGCCGACATGGGTACCGCCGCAAAGCTCCTTGGAGAAGTCGCCGATCTCCACCACGCGAACGGAATCACCGTACTTCTCTCCGAAGAGTGCCATGGCGCCGGTCTTCTTGGCCTCCTCCAGGCTCATCACCTCGGTGATGACCGGAAC
>CAVELT010000035.1:2700-5944 GCA_963616545.1 Dysosmobacter segnis
CCTCCATGCTCTTCTCCAGCTCAGCGAGGATCTCCAGACCCTTGTCGATGGTCTTCGCGAAGCGCTCCTCCTCCTGGTCGATCACCCGAAGGATCATGGCCTTCTTCTCCTCGAGCTCAGGATAGCCGTCCTTGGACAGGTCGATCACCACCTGAGAAAGGCGGGTCATAAACTTGCCTTCAATGCCGAGGATACGTCCGTGACGGGCTGCACGCCGCAGGAGACGGCGGAACACATAGCCTCTTCCTTCATTGGAGGGCATGATGCCGTCGCTGGCCATGAAGGTACAGCTCTTCACATGGTCTGCAATGATACGAAGCGATACATCCTTTGCAGCATCCTCTTCATAACGGCAGTGTGCCAGCTTGCCAACCTCATCCATCAGGGCACGGTTGGTGTCCACATCGAAGAGGGAAGCCACATCCTGACAAACCACAGCCAGTCTCTCAAGACCCATGCCGGTATCGATGTTCTTCTGGATCAGGTCAGTATAATTGCCCTTGCCGTCATTGTTGAACTGCGAGAATACGACGTTCCAGACCTCCATGTAACGGTCGCCCTCGCCGCCCATCACATCCTCGGGACCGTTGCCCCACTTTTCGCCGCGGTCATAATAGATCTCGGAGCAGGGACCGCAGGGACCTGCGCCGTGCTCCCAGAAGTTGTCCTCCTTGCCGAAACGGTAAATCCGGTCTGCCGGAATGCCGATTTCCTCATGCCATACCTTGAAGGCCTCCTCATCGTCCAGATAGATGGACGGATAGAGACGGTCTGCCGGAATGCCCACACGCTCTGTCAGGAACTCCCAGGCAAAGGCAATGGCCTCGCTCTTGAAATAGTCACCGAAGGAAAAGTTGCCAAGCATCTCAAAGAAGGTGCCGTGACGAGCGGTCTTTCCGATGTTTTCAATGTCGCCGGTTCGAATACACTTCTGGCAGGTGGTCACACGCCGTCTGGGCGGAATTTCCTGTCCCGTAAAGTAGGGCTTCAGCGGAGCCATACCGGAATTGATCAGAAGCAAGCTGTTGTCATTGTGAGGAACCAGTGAAAAGCTCTTCATCTTCAGATGTCCCTTTTCCTCAAAGAAATCCAGGAACATTCTTCGCAGCTCATTGACACCATATTTCTGCATCTCAAAAATCTCCCTTATATCGTACTAGAATATGCGCTTTAACCTATGAAATATAGCATAGCTGTCCCGGTTTCGCAATCCCCGAATCCTCAGCGCATCCACTTATCATAGAGATTCTGGAGCTGACTGGTGAATTTTGCCAGATCCTTGTTGGCGCCGCCGTAGTTGGCCTTCACGGCACTGAGGAGCTTGTTGTAGGCTGCCAGCAGCCGCTCGTAGGCAGAATCCGAGGACTTCCGGCGGCCCGCAATGCTCTGCTCTGCTCCGGAAGCGGCTGCAGCTGCCGGCTTCTCCTCCTTCACGAACGGTACCGGCTCCGCCACGGTGATCCAGGCATTAGCCGCGAGGTCAAATACAGAACCGGAATACGGACACTCGACCTTGAATTCCGTCTTCTGATAGATCAGCTCCGACAGGGTCTCCATGGAGGAATCGTTGCCGTGTACCAGGAAAACTCTCTCCGGCCGCTTCTCGTAGGCACTGATCCAGCGCAGCAGTCCGCTCTGATCCGCATGACTGGACATGGCCGGCATGGTGGCGATCTCTGCCTTCACTGCAAATTCCTCGCCGAAAAGCTTCACGGTCTCGGCGCCGTCCAGCAGCTGTCTTCCCAGCGTCCCCTCCGCCTGATAACCGGCGAATACGATGGTGCTTTCCGGCCGCCAGACATTGTGCTTGATATGATGGCGGATACGACCCGCATCACACATGCCGGAGGCAGAGATGATCACCTTGGGTGTCTCATCAAAGTTGATCATCCGGGACTCCTCCGACGTGATGGAAAGATTCAGTCCCTTGAAGGCAATGGGGTTGATGCCCTTCTCCACCAGAGCCCGGGTCTCATCGTCATAGCAGCCCTTCAGCTCCCGGGTAAACACATGGGTGGCCTCCACCGCCAGCGGACTGTCCACATAGACCGGAAAGCCCTCGTGCCCGTGAATCAGCTTTTCCGCCTTGATATACCGATAGAGATATAGAAGCTCCTGGGTACGCCCCACCGCGAAGGCCGGCAGCACAACATTACCGCCCCGGTCCAGCGTCCTCTGGGTAATGTTGACGAGATCCTGCAGATGGTCCACGCTGAGGTCATGATGACGATCCCCGTAGGTGGATTCCATGATCACGTAATCCGCCTCGTGAATGTACTGCGGGTCCCGGATCAAAGGCTTGTTGCAGTTGCCGATATCGCCGGAGAACACCAGCTTGCGTTTGATGCCGTTTTCCTCTAAGTAAACCTCGATGGACGCGGAGCCCAGCAGATGCCCTGCATCAATGAAGCAGACCTCCACGCCGTCTCCCAGCTCGATTTTATGGTTATAGGGCACACCCTTGAAATGATCCAGCACATTGTTGGCATCGTTCAGGTCATAGCTCGGGAATACCTCCGGCAGTCCGGCCCGCTGTCCCTTGCGGTTCTTCCATTCCGCCTCCTGCATCTGAATGTGGGCACTGTCCCGCAGCATGATCTCCGACAGAGACGCCGTGGCCGTGGTACACAGCACCGTACCGCAGAAGCCGTTTTTATAGGCATAGGGAATCATCCCCGCATGATCAATGTGGGCATGCGTCAGCAAGATATAGTCCAGATCCGAATACTTCAGCGGCAAAGGTGCATTCTGGTACATGTCACGCCCCTGCTCCATGCCGCAGTCAACCGCAATGTTCAGCCCGCAGGCCTCCAAAAGATGCAGTGAACCGGTAACCTCATGATCCGCCCCTATGAATGATAGTCTCATCGCTTCCTCCTGATTCTCTCTGCGCCCCGATCGCAGAGGATAATGTCTTCGGCTCTTCTTTTTCACCTGCACGCAGAATTTTTTCCGCGCCGCCGTTTCGGTGGAAATTTCTTCTATAATTACAGTATAGCAGAAAATCATCAAAAAACCATAAACAAAAAAAGCCCGCCCGTACATTTTTGCACGAACAGGGCTTTTAAGCCGAAAACATTATCCGATTGTAAAGAAGCCTCCGATACGCTCGCCGCTAAGGCATCGACTGGGCACCCGCCAGCCAAGCTGTCGCGAAGCCCAGTCGATAATTATTCCGAAAGGTACGCTGCCTTCACCTTCGGATCGTTGGCCAGGTCGCTTGCCTTGCCCTCGATGGTGATCT
>CAVELT010000036.1:0-9131 GCA_963616545.1 Dysosmobacter segnis
ATATGAAAAAATACTGTGCAGGAATTGATGTGGGCGGCACCTCGGTGAAATGCGGGCTTTTCACCGTTGCGGGTGAGCTGCTGGACAAGTGGGAGGTCCCCACACGCCGGGAGGAGGGCGGCCGTTACATTCTGGAGGATGTGGCCCTGGCCCTGAAGGCGCGGCTGCAGGAGAAGGGCATTGCCCTCACGGAGCTGAGCGGCGCCGGTATCGGTGTGCCGGGTCCCGTGGAGCCGGATGGCTACGTGCATGTCTGCGTCAACCTCGGCTGGACGAACCGCTATCCTGCGCGGGAGCTTTCTGCGCTTCTGGACGGTCTGCACTGCGAGGTGGGAAATGATGCCAATGTTGCCGCCCTCGGAGAGATGTGGCAGGGCGGCGGCCGCGGCACCCGGGACATGATGATGGTGACCCTCGGCACCGGTGTCGGCGGCGGCCTCATCATGAATGAGCGGATCGTGACCGGCGTTCACGGCGCCGGTGCAGAGATCGGACACATTCATGTGCGTGCCCATGAGCCGGAGGCCTGCAACTGCGGCGGTCACGGCTGCCTCGAGCAGGTGGCCAGTGCCACCGGCATTGTGCGGGAGGCCCGCCGGAATCTGGCGGCCTCGGAGGCGCCGTCGGCCATGCGTGACTTCGGCGAGAATCTCCAGGCCAAGGATGTCTGTGACTGCGCCAAGGCAGGAGATGCGCTGGCGATGAAGACGCTGGATACCAGCTGTCGTTATCTCGGTCAGGTGCTGGCAACGGTGTCCATGGTTGCAGATCCGGCGCTCTATGTTATCGGCGGCGGTGTTTCCAAGGCCGGACAGTACCTCATCGACCGGATCGAGAAGTATTATGACGAATATACGCCCCTGCTGGAGGACAACAAGAAGGCCGGCATTACCCTGGCCACCCTCGGCAATGATGCGGGCATCTATGGATGTGCAAGACTGGTTTTAGAGAATGAATAAAAAGGTATATAAGACACTGGAGTTTGACAAGATCCTGGAGAGACTGGCAGAGCATGCCCACTCCCAGGAGGGAAAGCGTCTCTGTCGCGAGCTGGAGCCCTCGACAGACCGCAGCACAATCGAGAAAATGCAGGATGAGACGGAGGCGGCAGAAAACCGCATCCGTCTTTGCGGCAATATCAGCTTTTCCGGCGTGCGGAATGTGCATGCTGCCCTGAAGCGGCTGGAGCTTTCTGCCTCGCTCTCCATACAGGAGCTCCTGCAGATCTCCGGCGTGCTGACGGCGGCGGCCAGAGCGAAGGCCTACAGCCGGGACGGGGAGAAGGAGGACGAGGCAGGAGATGCCCTGAGCCCCTATTTCCGGGAGCTGGAGCCGCTGTCTCAGGTGAATCGGGAGATCACGCGCTGCATCCTGTCGGAGGATGAGATCGCGGATGACGCCAGTGCCGGACTCCATGCCGTGCGGAAGAAGATGCATGTGCTGGAGGAGCGGATCCACGGACAGCTGAGTTCTGTCCTGAACGGCTCCCGCCAGATGCTGCAGGAGGCCGTCATTACCATGCGGGACGGCCGCTACTGTCTACCGGTGAAGGCCGAGTACAAGTCGCAGTTTCCGGGCATGGTCCATGACCAGAGTGCCACCGGGTCTACCCTGTTTATCGAGCCCATCAGCATTGTGCGGCTGAACAACGAGATCCGGGAGCTGGAGGCAGACGAGAAGCGGGAGATCGAGAAGGTGCTGGAGACACTGTCTGCAGCGGTATTCCCCTATTCGCATGAAATTGAGCGGAATACGGAGCTGCTGGCACAGCTGGATTTCATCTTTGCCAGAGCGAAGCTGGCCGGCAGCATGCATGCCGTGAAGCCCGCCTTCAACAGCCGCTACTATATTCACATCAAGGACGGCCGGCATCCCCTCATTGATCCGAAGAAGGTGGTGCCCATCACTGTATATCTGGGAGAGGCCTTTTCGCTTCTCGTGATCACGGGACCGAATACCGGCGGCAAGACGGTCTGCCTGAAGACGGTGGGACTTTTCCAGCTGATGGGACAGTCCGGTCTCTTCATTCCGGCCTTCCAGGGCTCGGAGCTGGCGGTTTTTGACGAGATCTTTGCGGATATCGGCGATGAGCAGAGCATTGAGCAGAGCCTGTCGACCTTTTCTGCTCATATGACCAATACGGTGCGGATTCTGCAGCAGGCGGATGCCCACAGCCTCTGTCTCTTCGATGAGCTGGGCGCGGGAACCGACCCCACCGAGGGCGCGGCGCTGGCCATGGCGGTGCTGAATTTCCTGCACAATATGAAGACCAGAACCATTGCCACCACCCACTATGCGGAGATCAAGGTCTATGCCCTGTCCACCGAGGGCGTGGAGAATGCCAGCTGTGAGTTCAATGTGGAGACCCTGAGCCCCACCTACCGGCTGCTGATCGGCGTGCCGGGCAAGTCCAACGCCTTCGCGATCTCCAAAAAGCTGGGACTGCCGGATTACATCATCGAGGATGCGAAATCCCGCATCGAAAAAGAGGATGTGAAGTTTGAGGATGTCATCGCCAGCCTGGAGGAAAGCCGCATTACCGTAGAACGGGAGCGGGAGGAGATCCAGCGCTATCGGGCGGAGATCGAGGAATACAAGCGGCGGGCGAAGGAATCCTCCCGCGGCGTGGAAAAGGGCAGAGACAAGATTCTGCAGAAGGCCCGGGAGGAGGCGGCCCAGATCCTCCAGGATGCCAAGGAAACGGCGGATTCCGTGGTGAAGGAGCTGCGGCGGCAGGAGCAGAGCGGCGGCAAGGTGCTGAAGGCGGAGCAGACCCGGACAGCGCTGAACCAGAAGCTGCGGGCTGCCCAGTCCGCCATGGTGAAGGAGCATGTGAAGGGACCGGCTCAGCCGCTGTCTGCGAAGAAGATCAAGATCGGCGATACGGTGAAGGTGCTGTCCATGAATCTGGAGGCCACTGTGTCCACTCTGCCGGACCGGGACGAGATGCTCTATGTCACAGCCGGCATCATCCGGACGAAGGTGAGCATCAAGGATCTGGAGCTCGTGCAGTCTGCGCAGCCGATCGAAAAGAGCAGCGGCCGGGGAAAGACCGGCGGCGCCGGAAAGATCGGCATGTCCAAGGCCATGGGCATGTCTCCGGAGATCAACCTGATCGGCGAGACCACCTCGGAGGCGCTGCCGGAGCTCACCAAGTATCTGGACGATGCCTATCTGGCCCGTCTGCCGCAGGTGCGGATCGTACACGGCCGGGGCACCGGCGCACTGAAGAAAATGGTGCATCAGGTACTCAAGAAGAACAAATATATCGAAGAATTCCGTCTGGGCGAGTACGGCGAGGGCTCGGACGGCGTAACCATTGCAAAGTTCAAGCGATGAGAGGAGGCGGCAGATGGCGGAAAAGCAGAGAATCCTGATTGTGGATGATGACAGCTCCATTGCGGAGCTGATCTCCCTGTATCTGGAAAAGGAATGCTATGACACCCGCATTGCGGAGGACGGCGAGGAAGCACTGCGGCTGTTCCCGGAGTACAAGCCGAATCTCATTGTCCTGGATCTCATGCTGCCGGGCATCGACGGCTATGAGGTATGCCGGCGGCTTCGGACGAGCTCCCAGGTGCCGGTGATCATGCTGTCGGCCAAGGGAGAAACCTTCGACAAGGTGCTGGGCCTGGAGCTGGGGGCCGATGATTATATGCAGAAGCCCTTCGATTCCAAGGAGCTGGTGGCCCGGGTGAAGGCCGTGCTGCGGCGCTTCCAGAATGCGGAGAGCAGCCGCCCGAAGGAAGAGATCCGTGCCCAGGGCACAGGCATGGAGGTGCCGGAGCTGTCCCGCAGCGGAAAGTACATCGAATATCCGGAGCTTCTCATCAACCAGAGCAATTATGCGGTGATCTACCGCGGAAAGCCGGTGGACATGCCGCCGAAGGAGCTGGAGCTTCTGTATTTCCTGGCCAGCTCTCCCAACCAGGTCTTCACCCGGGAGCAGCTGCTGGATCATATCTGGGGCTACGAATTTGCGGGAGATTCCCGTACCGTGGACGTGCACATCAAGCGCCTCCGGGAGAAGCTCTCCGGCAGCAAGGACTGGGAGATCGCCACAGTCTGGGGCATCGGCTATAAGTTCAGAGTGGGATGATGAAGAAGTCACTGTTCAGCAAATTGATACTGTCCTATATCGCCTTCGGCGTTCTGGGCTTCGCGGTCATCGCGGTGCTGTCCTCCCATATGACCTATGACTATCTTCTGCGGGAGCAGGCCAACAACCTCTATTCCGAGGCCACGCTGATCGCCACCACCTATTCGGATTCCGCCAATGCGAGCCTCTCCGAGGAGATGATCAATGAGCAAATGAAGGCGGTCTCTGCTTTCCTGCAGGTGGACATCTGGCTGGTGGACCGGGACGGCAACATCATCTCCGATTCGGATCAGGAGTGCCACCGGGAGCAGGGCATTGCGGATTTTGATCCCACAAAGTTCGGCAGCCGGCGCTATCTGACGGGAAACTTTCATAATATGTTCTCGGAGGAGGTGCTGACGGTGGCCGCGCCCATTACCCGGAAATACAGCACCAGCGGCTATGTGCTGATACACATGCCGGTGGAAAATATCCTGGCATCCCAGGATGACATTCTGAATATTGTATACATTACCGGACTCATCATCTTCTGCCTCTCGCTGATCATCCTCCTGGTGTTCTACTACATTGTCTACAAGCCGCTCCGGCAGATCACGGAGGGCGCGACAAAGTATGCTGCCGGAGAGTATAGCTACCGGATCGAGACGCATGCAAAGGACGAGATGGGCTATCTGGCGGAGACGCTGAATTTCATGTCCGATGAAATTGCGAAGGCTGATGATTACCAGAAGCAGTTCATCGCCAATGTCAGTCACGATTTCCGCTCGCCCCTCACCTCCATTAAGGGCTATCTGGAGGCCATACTGGACGGCACCATTCCGCCGGAGCTCATGGAGAAGTATCTTCTCCGGCTGATTGCGGAAACGGATCGTCTCACCAAGCTGACGAGGTCCATGCTGCAGCTCAATACCATGGATCAGAAGGGCTTTCTCACCCGCACCAACTTCGATGTGAACCGGATGGTGAAGGATGTCTGTGAGAGCTTTGAGATGAGCTGCCGGAAGAAAAACATTACCTTCGAGCTGGTCTTTGACCAGAAGAAGGAGATGGTATATGCGGATTATCCCAAGATCCAGCAGGTACTCTACAATCTGGTGGATAATGCCTTGAAGTTCAGCACAGCGGATGCCGCCATTGTGATCCGGACCGGCCTCCGGGGCAGCAAGGCCTTCATTTCCGTGAAGGACAGCGGCATCGGCATCCCCAAGAAGGACATCAACAAGATCTGGGATCGCTTCTACAAAACCGACCAGTCCCGGGGCAAGGACAAGCAGGGCACCGGTCTGGGACTGTCCATTGTGAAATCCATAGTGAATGCACATGGTGAGAACATAGACTGTGTGTCCACGGAGGGAGCCGGTACAGAATTCACCTTCACCCTTCCGGTGGCACAGGCAGACGCAGGATAAGGATATGTCAGAGAAGAAATTCATCAAAGAGAAGATCGTAGGACGGGAGGAGAGTCCCCGCCGCCGGATCCGGCATTACCTTCGGGTGGTGCTGTCGGCGGTGCTGTTCGGCTGCATCAGTGCCGGAGTCTTTGCGGCCTCGGAGCCGCTGCTGGAGCGCTTTGTGCGGAAGGAGGAGGCGGAGTCCATCGAATTTGAGACAGAGCCGGTGCACGAGGAAAGCAGCGCGGCAGCCGAATCGCCGTCAGAGACGGAAAGCGAAGCTCTGGCAGAGGTGGTCCAGTCGGAAATTGAAAACTATAATTTCTCGGTTTCCTCCTATGAAACGCTCATGAACAGCCTGAAGCAGCTGGTGAGTGAAGGGGAGAAGTCTCTGGTGGAGGTGAAGAAGAGCGTCAGCAGCCGGGACTTCCTCGGAGAGGAGTATGCGTCGGAGGACAGCTATTCCGGCGTGGTGCTGGCGGTCAGCGGCAGTGAGGTGCTGATCCTGACGCCTTTGGAGGCCGCGGAAAATCCGGATTCTCTGGAGGTTACCATACAGCGGGAGAAGAGCTATCCGGCCGCAGTGAAGGCCAAGGACACAAGGGACAGGCTGGCGGTGGTTTCCGTGGCGCTTTCTGCGCTTTCCGAGAAGGAGCAGAAGAGTCTGAAATCGCTTCCCCTGGGCAATTCTCGTCTTCTGCAGCGGGGCGACACCGTGGCTGTGATCGGCGCCCCGGCAGGCACGCTGAATTCCTCTGCCTTCTCTTCTGTGGCGTATCTCAGCTACAACGAGACCGCTCTGGATCGTACGGTCGAAGACATTACCCTGACAGGACAGTATGCGGCGAAGCAGGGCAGCTTCGTGCTGAACACCCGGGGCGAGCTGGTGGGCTGGGTTGACAGCAGCGCCACGGAGAGCACAGCGGGCTTCTGCCGGATCGCGGGCATTTCCGACTATCTGCAGGACATCGAGAGTCTCAGCAACGGACGGGAGATCAGCTTCCTGGGGCTACTGGTGCAGGAGGTGAACGGAGAGCTGGAGCAGCAGGGCATTCCGGCCGGCGTCTATGTGCACGGCACCGAGGAGAATTCGCCGGCCTATATGGCGGGGATCCAGAGCGGCGATGTGCTGGTGCGCATCAACGAGCAGGAGGTCAAGACGGTCAGCGCCTACGAAAATGCATTGGAAAATACCTCTGTCAATGATACAATAACGGTTACTGTGCTCCGGCAGCGGGGACAGGAGTACACCGAGCTTCCGTTTACAGTGACGGTGGGTGCGAGGTAGGAGATGGAGTTTAAGGAGTTTTTTCAACAAAGGAAACAGGAAATGAAATATATTGAAAATTTTCACGACGGCCTGCGGGTTGCCGGGGTGTATCTCGTGAAAACGAAGAATCTGGCGCTGACGAAGAATGGCAAGGAATACATGAATGTGACCCTGCAGGATCGGACCGGTTCCGTGGATGCGAAGGTCTGGGAGCCCAATTCTCCGGGCATCAACGAGTTTGATGTGCTGGATTATGTGTATGTGGAGGGTAATGTCACCGTCTACAACGGAACGAACCAGCTCAGCATTCAGCGGCTCTCCGTGGCAGAGGAGGGCTCCTATGATCCGAAGGACTATCTGCCGGTTTCCGAGCGGCCCCTGGAGGAAATGGCACAGGAGCTGACGACGGACATCCAGTCTGTGCAGAATCCGTATCTCCGGCAGCTGCTGGAGCGCTTCTTCGTGCAGGACCAGGCCTTCCGGAAGGAATTTATGGCGCATTCCGCAGCGAAGTCGGTGCACCACGGCTATGTGGGCGGCCTGCTGGAGCATACCCTTTCCGTGACGGCGATCTGTGATTATTTTGCCAAGCATTATCCGGATCTGCACCGGGATCTGCTGGTGACGGCGGCGCTCTGCCACGATATCGGCAAGGTCAGAGAGCTGACAAAGTTCCCGCGGAATGACTATTCTGATGAGGGACAGCTGATCGGGCATATCGTGATCGGCTATGAGATGATCATGAATGCGGTGCGGGAGATTCCGGATTTCCCGCCGGTGCTGGCGGCAGAGCTGGGACACTGCATTCTGGCGCACCACGGAGAGCTGGAGTACGGCTCACCGAAGAAGCCGGCCCTGATGGAGGCCATGGCGCTGTCCTTTGCGGACAATGTGGATGCCAAGCTGGAAACCATGCGGGAGGCCCTGGGGGCAGCGGATCGTTCCGGCAAGTCGAAGGAGAACAACGGCTGGATCGGCTTTAACCGGCTGATCGATTCCAATCTCAGAAGAACCATAGAAGGATGAAAAAAAACGAGACATTTGAACTGGAAATCACGGATTATTCCGGAGAGGGACTGGGCATCGGCCGTCGTGGCGGCTTCGTCTGGTTTGTGAAGGACACGGTCATCGGCGACCGGATCCTGGCTGCCGCCACCAAGGTGAAGAAGAATTACGGCTTTGCCCGGCTGCTGCAGATCCTGACGCCCTCCGGGGATCGGGTGACAGCGGCCTGCGCTCTCGCCCGGCGCTGCGGCGGCTGCCAGCTTCAGGAAATGTCCTATGCGGCGCAGCTTCGCTTTAAATCCGGCAAGGTATACAACAATCTCCTTCGCATCGGAGAGATAGACAGGGACGTTCTGGACCGGGTATTTGAACCGATTGTGGGGATGGAAATGCCTTATCGCTACAGAAATAAGGCCCAGTTCCCAATTTCCAGGGATAAATCCGGCAAGCTGATCGCCGGCTTCTATGCGGGGCGCACCCATGATGTGATCCCCTGCGAGGACTGTCTCCTGGGGATTCCGGAAAATCAGGAGATTCTCCGGCGGGTGCTGGCCTGGATGGAGCGATATCACATTGAAGCCTATGACGAGAAGACCGGCAGCGGCACGGTGCGGCATGTGCTGATCCGGAAGGGCTTTGCCTCGGGACAGATCATGGTCTGTCTGGTGATCAATGCCCGGCAGCTGCCGGAGAGCGAGGCACTGCTTCGGGATTTGTGCATGAATGAAGCGTCGAATGTGGATAAGTTCGCCGGCGCCGAAGACATTTCCCTGATGGACAGTGGGGAAATGCCGGCATTCCGCGGGATCCTGCATGTGGACAGCCTGAGCTTCAGCATCAATACGGAACGCAGCAACGTGATCATGGGACGGGAGATTGTGCATCTCTACGGGCCCGGCTATATCGAGGATAGCATCGGCAGCGTGCGCTTCCGGATCTCGCCGCTGTCCTTCTATCAGGTGAACCCGGTGCAGACGGAGCAGATGTACGGCGCGGCGCTGGAATTTGCGGGTCTGCAGGGCACGGAGACGGTCTGGGATCTCTATTGCGGCATCGGCACGATCTCGCTCTTTCTTTCGCAGAAGGCCCGGAAGGTCTACGGTGTGGAGATCATCCCGGCGGCCATTGAGGATGCCCGGCAGAACGCGGCGCTGAACGGGATTGAAAATGCGGAATTTTATGTGGGCGCAGCAGAAGAAGTGCTGCCGGACTGGTATGCGCAGCATCCCGATGAGCGGATTGACGTGGTATCGGTGGACCCGCCCCGGAAGGGCTGTGACGTGCGCTGCCTGGAAACCATTGTGTCCATGGCGCCGGAGAAGATCGTCTATGTGAGCTGTGATTCGGCGACCCTGGCCCGGGACCT
>CAVELT010000037.1:0-11102 GCA_963616545.1 Dysosmobacter segnis
ATCATGCCCAGTGCAGTCAGCACGATGGGGGTAATGATGTTGAGCGCCATGGTGAACAGGTCCTCATCATACATGCCCATGATGCAGCATACGGCGGTAACCAGGAAGCACCAGGCGCCGGCCACCATGGCAATGCTGTGGTTCTTCACGAAGCGATACTCCGGATGGAAGCGGCCCTCTGTCTTACGAAGTGCCATATAGGCCACAAATACCCAGAGGTAACGGAGCGGCATACATACGGAGTTCAGCTTGGTCAGCTGCTTCAGTACGGCAGCAGCTCCCGGTACAACAGACTGGATCAGGATGATGGCACCGGAAAGCACCATAACCATCTTGATGCCGTTGACATAAGCGCCGCAATCGTTCTTCTTCAGCAGCGCCTTCGGAATGAACTGTCTGGAATCCTCATTGTCCAGCAGCATACGCAGCGGTGCATCGATGGAAAGCACCAGCACGGACAGCTGGCCGATGACATTGCACAGTGCATAGATGATCAGAAGGGTATCACCGATACCGTAGTACTGGCCCAGCTTCTGGAAAGCCCAGTAGGAGCCGTTGGAAACATAGGAGCTGAAGCTCTCCTTGGATGCATTGACAACAGCCGGATCAAACATCATACCCATGGCGATGGTGCCGAGGATGGCGCAGACAAGCACCATGACGGCCAGTGCGATCATGCCCTTCGGGAAGCCCTTTCCGGGATCCTCTACCTTGTTTACATACGGAGAGATCTTCTCGCAGCCGCCCACCGCAAATACGAGGATGGACAGGGAAGTGAAATAGCCGACATTAAAGTTCGGAACCAGGCTCTTCAGACTGAAGTCCATGGTCACATAGCCGCCGTTGGGATTGATGGCCGGTGCTGCGAACATCATCACGATGTAGAGCAGGGACATCACAAACATGCTGGTGCCGGCAATGCTGGTCATCTTCTTCAGCGGGTTCAGACCCTTGCTGGCTACCCAGCAGAAGAAGAGGAAAATGATGAGCGTTGCAATCTGAATGGCCAGAGTGGGCAGACTGTCATAGGTCTCCGCATTCCGGAAAATCGCCCAGGACAGGGCCTTCAGGCCGCCGCTGGACTTGCTGGCGATGTAGGTGATGTGGCAAGCCCAGTAGGTCCAGCCGGCATAGTAGGCGAGCTTTGCGCCCATGGTCTCGTGGATCCAGGAGCTGACACCGCCGCCGGATTTCTTGAAGGCGGAGCCCAGCTCACCCACCATCAGTGCATAGGGCACGAAATACAGGGCAAACATCAGGATCCAGCTGAACATTACCTGCAGACCGTTGAAATACATGAAGCCGTTGACCACATTACCAAAGCCCCATACGGTGGAGAAGGCCATGAAGGCCAGTACGCTCCATTTGATTTTCTTTTGTTCCATTTTAACTTATACTCCCTAAATTGTTACGATAGTACCTTTACTTCTGTTTTCAGAAGTGAAGCTGATAGTTGCCGTCGCCGCTGCCCTCTACGGAAGAGGAGAACAGCACCCGTGCCGCCTCGATGAGATAAGCGGTATCCTTCGCACCGGCGGTCTCATAGGGTGAGTGCATCGCGAGCTGCGGCAGACCGATGTCCACGGTGTTCAGTGCCACCTGGGACTGGGAAATGTTGCCGAGCGTAGAGCCGCCGAGCATATCCGAGCGGTTGGTGAAGGTCTGAACGGGCACATTGGCAGCCTTGCAGATCTTCCGGAAGATGGCACCGGAAACAGCATCGGTCGTGTACTTCTGGTTCGCGCTGTACTTGATGACGATGCCCTTGTTCATGTACGGACGATTGGTGGGATCCGCCATATCCTTATGGTTCGGATGCACCGCATGGGCATTGTCCGCCGATACCAGGAAGCTCTGCTGCAGGCTGACGAGATAATCCTCCTCGCTTCTGCCGAAGGCACTGTGAATGCGGTGCAGCACATCCTTCAGGAAGGTAGAGGCTGCGCCCTGCTTCGTGCCGCTGCCGACCTCTTCGTTGTCATAGACGCAGTGCACGGCGATGCTCTCCTTCGGCTCTGCGGCCAGCAGTCCCTGCAGAGAGGCAAAGGCACACTGAAGGTCATCCAGACGTCCGCTGGCGATATATTCGCCGTTTGCACCGATCACGGTGCCCTTCATCCGGTTGTAGAGATAGAGATCCGTATCGAGGATCTGTGCTTCCTCCACACCGGCAGCCTCAGCGATCCGCTTCAGGAAGCTTCCCTTCGCCCCTGTCTCTGTGTCGCCGTACAGCGGCAGCATATCTACCTGGGCATTGAAGGCATAGCCGTCATTGACCTGGCGGTTCATGTGAATGGCGAGGTTCGGGATGATCATGAGATCCTGATCCAGGTTCACCAGGCGCGTCTCCACACCGGCCTCGGTTTCCACGACCACACGTCCGGCAACAGAAAGAGGACGATCCAGCCAGGGCGCGCAAAGCATCCCGCCGTACTTCTCCACATTGAGCTTCACGTAGTTCTTGTCGATCTCCATCTCCGCATTGCTCTTCACCTTGAATACCGGTGAATCGCAGTGACTCGCCATGATCTGGAAGCCCAGGAAGCCCTCCTTCGGAATGCGGAAGGCGATCAGCGCGGAATCGTTCCGTGTGACATAGTAGCTCTTTCCGGCCTGCAGGCTCCAGGCCTGACCCTCATACAGGGGGATAAAGCCGTTCTGCTCCAGAATTTCCTTCATGTTTGCCACAGCATAGAAGGCATTCGGGCTTCTGTCGAGGAAGTCGAGAAGCGCACGATTTGTTGATTCAAAATCCATTTTGTTACACTCTCTTCCTAATATAAATTGTCAGGCAGCGGTTTCCATGAAATATTTCTTCATGCCAAGTTATATCTGTCCGTCTTATTATTCCTGTAAAACATTGCTGCCATGCCAACAAAGTATATAACGATTGTGCATTTAAATCAATGCATATTAGCAAAGAAGACTTTGCTCTCGCAAAGTCTTCGACGCGCTCGCCGCTAAGGCATCATAGGGAACCCTGCCCCTTGCGGGGCATCCCTATGATAACAAATTGCACAAAAGTCCGTATTATACGGACATTTGTGCAATCTGCATATACAATTATTCAATTTTTGTCCATCGAACGGACACCCGACAGCTGAGCTGTTGCTGCGCCTGTCGGATATTATGCGATGATCTCGCTGAGCGGTGCCACCTGAATCTCATGCCTTGCGAGCTCTGCCCGGATCTTCTCCACGAAGAGCAGCGCCTTTTCACCGTCACCGTGAACACAGACGGAATCGGCTTCGATGTCGATATCCTTTCCGGTGATGGTCCGCACCTTCTTCTCCTCGATCATCCGCACCACTCTGGCAATGGCCTCGTCCTCATCGGTGATCATGGCGCCCGGCTTCTTCCGATTCACCAGCGTGCCGTCCTCCTCATAGGCCCGGTCCGCAAAAACCTCTGCTGCCACGCGGAGCCCCATGTCCTTCGCCGCCTTATAGAGATTGCCGCCGGCCAGAGCCATCACGATGAGGGTGGGATCATAGGCCTTGATGCCCTCGCAGATGGCTGTGGCCAGCTCATAGTCCTTGGCCGCCATGTTGTAGAACGCGCCGTGGGGCTTCACATGCTGCAGCTTCATGCCGTTTGCACGAACAAAGGCGTCCAGTGCGCCCAGCTGGTAGAGGATGTAGTTCCGCGCCTCCTCATGGCTCACCACCATATTCCGGCGGCCGAAGCCCATGAGATCCGGGAAGCCCGGATGCGCGCCCACCTGAATCCCGGCGGCCTTCGCACTGCGGATGGTCTTGTCCATCACCATGGGATCCGAGGCATGGAAGCCGCAGGCCACATTGGCCGAAGAAATCAGCGGAATGATCCGATCATCCATCCCCAAGGTATAGCGGCCGAAGCTCTCGCCCAGATCGCTGTTCAGATCTACCCTTTTCATTACTTTGTCCTCCTGTTGAAAGCGCCGCATCGCTCATCATTCGGCAATGCCGCGCTAAACATTCACAACATTTGCGCTTATTTCTTGCTGCCGCCGGAAATGAAGCCCTCAATAAAGCCGGTGTCCGCTCTGCCCTCGGTAAAGGCCGGCGCGAACATGATCTTGTACTGGAAATCGAGATTCGTGGACACGCCCATCACCAGCGTCTCGTCCAGTGCCGCCCGCATCTTGCGGATGGCCGCATCCCGATCCTCCGCATGCACCAGGATCTTCGCGATCATGGAATCATACTCGGAGGGAATGCTGTATCCCGTATACAATGCTGTATCCACCCGGACACCGTTGCCGCCGGGCAGGTGAAGATGGGTGATCTTTCCCGGACTCGGCATGAAGTTCTGCTCCGGAATCTCCGCGTTGATGCGGCACTCTATGGTATGGCCGGAAATGTGGATGTCCTCCTGACGGAAGCGCAGCGGCTCTCCCGCTGCGATGCGGATCTGCTCCTCCACCAGGTCCCGGTTCGTCTGCATTTCCGTGACGCCGTGCTCCACCTGGATTCGGGTATTCATCTCCATGAAGTAGTATTCACCGCTCTGGTCCACGATGAACTCGATGGTGCCGGCACTGGAATAGCCGGCTGCCTTCGCCGCCAGCACCGCATCATGCATCATTCTTTCCCGCGTCTCGTCAGAAATGGCCGGTGACGGCGATTCCTCAATGAGCTTCTGGTGATTCCGCTGTACGGAGCAGTCCCGTTCGCCGAGCGCGACAACATTGCCGTAATTGTCTGCAATGATCTGCACCTCTACATGGCGGGGATGCAGGATCAGCTTTTCGATATACATGGTGTCGTCGCCGAAGGCATTGGCCGACTCGCGCTGGGCCATGTTGAACTCGTTCTCGAAATCGTCCTCGGTCATGCACTCCCGCATGCCCTTGCCGCCGCCGCCGGAGGAGGCCTTGATCATCACCGGGAAGCCGATCTTCTTCGCGATCTCTCTGCCCGCCTCGGCCTCATAGACCGGCTCCTTCGTGCCGGGCACCACCGGAACCTCGGCCTGCATCATCATGGCGCGGGCCGCCGACTTGTTGCCCATCTGATCGATGACATCCGCCTTCGGGCCAATGAAGGTGAGCCCGTTTTCCTCGCACTTCCGCGCGAAGCTGCTGTTCTCCGACAGGAAGCCGTAGCCGGGGTGCACGGCATCGCAGCCCATATTCAGGGCAGCGGTGATGAGACGGTCCATGTTCAGGTAGGACTCTCTCGCCGGTCCCTCGCCGATGCAGACCCGGAGATCCGCAAGACGAACATGCATGGCCTCCCGGTCCTCACGGGAGTAAACCGCCACGGAAACAATGCCCATGTCCCGGAGAGCCCGGATGATGCGGACAGCAATCTCTCCCCGGTTTGCAACCAATACTCGTTTAAACACTTGCTGCTCTCCTTCTCCTCATCAAAGCTTCTTCACACGGAACAGGGGCTGTCCGTACTCTACCTTCTGCTCATTGGACACCAGGATGGCCTCGATCTCGCAGTCGAAGTCTGCGGTGATCTCGTTCATCATCTTCATGGCCTCCAGAATGCAGACGGTCTCGCCGGTCTTCACATGGTCGCCTACCTTCACATAGGCCGGGATGTCCGGTCCCGCTGCAGAATAGAAGGTGCCGACGATGGGGCTTGTGATATTGACCTCATTGTCCTCCTCCGGAAGCACGGTCGGCTCCGCTGCTGCCGCTGCCGGGGTTGCCGTCATGGGAACGGCTGCTGCCGGGGCACCTGCCGCAATCACGGGCGGATTGTCCAGCTTGCTCATGGTGATCTTGAAATCACCCTCCTTTATGGTCATGGTCTTCAGGGAGCTTGCCTCCAGAATCTTTACCAGTCCTTCAATCTTCTCAAGTTCCATTTCTGATACCTCTTTCTTTGTTTACTCTGGCAATCGTTCAGTCTTCAAACAGACGTTCCATTCTCTTCGCCGTTAGCCGGCACTCCAGCACCTCGCGGCAGGGCTTGTGGATCTGGTTCCGCATCTCCTGCAGCTCCCGCTCCTCCTCATGGATGAGCCGCTGTGCCTCCTGGACACTGATGACCCGGAAGCGCACCTTGTCGCCGATGCGGCGCTGGCAGAGCTTCGGGAGATCCACTGTCGCCACCGTAGCGATCTTCGCATAGCCGCCGGTGGTCTGCCGGTCCGAGAGCAGCACGATGGGCTTGCCGTGGCTCGGCACCTGAATGGCACCGAAGGCGATGCCGTCCGAAATGATATCGGAGCCGCGCTTGGTCTCGATGAACGGTCCCTCCAGCCGGAGTCCCATGCGGTCGAAGTTGCTGGTCACACTGTATTCATTGTTCAGGAAGGTTTCCACGCCCTTATGGGTAAACATATCGTCCTGGGGACCCATCACCACGCGGATGACTTCATTATCCGTTTCAAAATCGTGGATCGGCAGCTCCCTCGACAGGAAGAAGGGCAGATACTTCCGCCGCTTGATACGGGTCGAGATGTAGTCGCCGTCCATCAGCTTCCGTCCCTTGAAGCCGCCGATACGGCACTTCAGATTGGTGGACCGGGAGCCCATGATCACGGGAATCTGCAGATAGTTGGAGAAGGCAATGTAGCAGGTCCGGCCGGTCCTGGCGGCCCCCAGCTTCAGCACATCGCCCTTGTTTACGTAAATTGCCTTGTACATCGGCACCGGATCGTCATTCAGCTCCGGCCGGAAGTCGCCGCCGGTGATGGCAATGATCATGCTGGAGGTAAATTCCAGTGTCGGTCCCAGCAGGGTGCATTCCAGCACCGCTTCATTTTCCGGATTGTCGAGAAGCAGATTCGCGATCCGGAAGGAGCGTGTATCCATCACGCCGCCAACATTAAATCCCTGGCTCTGGTAGCCGGTACGGCCGTAGTCCTGCACCGTCGTCAGCATACCGCCCTTCAAAACTCGAAATCCCATTCCTACTCTCCTTCATGCACTGTGCACTCGTAGCTGCCGTCCTCTACCGCTGCCTTGATGTCCTTGAATTCCGCCTCTGTAATGGGCACGAAGCGGATGTACTCGCCGGCCTGCACCAGAATCGGCTTCTCACGCGCGGGATCATAGGTTCTCACCGGCGTGAGTCCCATCAGCTGCCAGCCGCCCGGCGAATCCATGGGATAGATACCGGTCTGGGAGCCGCCGATGCCGACCGCGCCCGCCGGGATCCTCACCCGGGGATTGGCCAGACGCGGTGTATGGATCCGGGGATCCAGGCCGCCGAGATAGGTAAAGCCCGGCAGGAAGCCCAGCATATAAATGAGGTAATCCGTTCCGGTGTGGATCTGAATGACCTCCTCCTCGCTGAGTCCCGCATGGCTCGCGATGTTGCCGAGGTCCGGTCCGTATTCTCCGCCGTAGAGCACCGGGATCTCCCAGACCTTGCGGCTGCCGGCGTCCAGCTTCATGTCCATCTTCACGATGGAGAGCAGACGCTGATACAGCTCGCCGTAGGAAATCACCAGCGGATTGTAGGTCACCAGCAGGGAGCAGTAGGTCGGAATCATGTCCACGATGCCCTCGATCTGCTGGGCCCGGATCAGCTTCATGCAGGCCGCGATCCGCTGATTGACCTCCGGACTGATGACCTGTTCAAATTCGATCAGGAGAGAAGCATCTCCCTCCGATACCACCTTGATATTCTGCATACGTTTTTCCTTTATTCGTGTTTATAAACAGCTTTGGGACAATGCCTTCGGGCACGGCTCGACGACATTGTCCTCATAAATCTTTGCCGCCGCCTTCTCAGCGGTGCAGCGATGTGCTTCTGTCAGAATCAGGGAAACGCTTTAATCAGCATTTCCTCAGAACAGTGTTGCCAGCTTGCTGAGGGAGGTAATGCCCACATAACCGGCCAGGAGAACCACCAGGATGCCCAGTACGAAGAGCACTGTGGGGTGCTTATAATCCTTGCCCATGATGGACGGCTTCTTGGCTGCGATGAGGCAGATCAGAAGGGCAATGGGAAGGATCAGACCATTCAGGGCACCGGCGATCACCAGAAGTCCTGCCGGGTTGCCGACAAAGGCCATGATCAGCGTGGAGAAGGCGATGAAGCCGATGATCACTGCATTCTCATTCTTTGCAATGGCGGCGTTGAAGGTCTTCAGGAAGGATACAGAGGTATAGGCTGCGCCGATGATGGAGGTCAGGGCTGCACAGAGAAGCACCAGGCCGGCAAAGCGATAGCCGATTTCACCGGCACCCTGCCGGAAGGCATCTGCTGCCGG
Organism: Dysosmobacter segnis; assembly: GCA_963616545.1. Lineage (GTDB taxonomy): Bacteria > Bacillota > Clostridia > Lachnospirales > Lachnospiraceae > Oribacterium. The sequence goes on from CAVELT010000037.1 coordinate 8,164, forward strand.
GTTGGAGGCATCCAGCTCTGCGCCGGTCACCACAACACCGAGAACCGCCAGGAACAGCAGAATTCTCACAACGGCTGCGACGATGATACCGATAACGGAGCTGTAGTTTACCTGTCCCATATTCTTCTCACCGGTAATGCCGGCATCGATGAGTCTGTGGGCACCGGCAAAGGTGATGTAGCCGCCTACGGTTCCGCCCAGCAGCGTCAGGATGGAGGGGAACAGCGCTGAATAACCGGTCTCCGGTACGAAGGTGTTCTTCAATGCAGAGCCGATCGGCGGCTTTACCACGAAGATCACAATGAGGATGACCGCGATCATCAGTCCGCCGAGAATCTTCACCAGCGTATCCATGGCACCCTTCGCATTCTTGGAAAGGAAGAGCAGGATCGCCAGACCGCCGGCCAGGAAGTAGCCCACTGTGGTGGGAACGCCCAGCAGCGTGTTGAAGCCGAGGGCGCCGCCGCCGACATTACCGATGTTGAACACCAGGCCGCCCAGAACGATGAGGAAGGACAGGAAGTAGCCGAGACCCGGCAGCACCTTGTTGCCGACCTCCTGACCGCGAAGACCTGTGGTACAGAGCACACGCCAGATATTGAGCTGGGCAATAGCGGACAGAATCAGGGATGCCAGAATAACGAAGCCGAAGCTGGCGCCGAACTTTCCGGTAAATGTGGATGTCTGTGTCAGGAAGCCCGGACCGATTGCCGATGTGGCCATCAGGAAGGCTGCGCCGAGCAGCGCGCCGCTGGATTTCTTTTTCTCACTCATAGTGTGTACCCCCTTTTCAGGTTACAGGAGCGCTGCCCTTTTTCCGGCAAAACGGCCGGGCAGTCTCATTTGGGACATTATGTTTATGTCTCGTTTGCTGTGTCTCTTATAATCTGCATTATATACGTTATTTTAACGACGTCAAGGGATTTTTCATTTTTGCCTATAGCAGCTATAGGCAAATATCATTACTCCACATCCTGGATGGCCTCATAGCCCTCCTCGCCGGTACGTACCTTGACGGCCCGGACAACATTGTATACGAAGATCTTGCCGTCTCCGATATGGCCGGTATAGAGGGTCTTCTTCGCGGTTTCGATGACCTTGTCCACCGGGATCTTGGAGACGATGACCTCGACCTTGACCTTCGGGAGCAGGGTGGAATCGACCTTGACGCCGCGGTACATCTCGCTGGAGCCCTTCTGGATGCCGGAGCCCATAACCTGGGTCATGGTCATGCCGGTGACGCCGAGCTCGTTCAGTGCCTTCTTCAGGACGTCGAACTTGTCCAGGCGGCAGATGATGGATACCTTATGGATGCCGCTGTCATAAAGCGCTCCCTCTACCGGTGCAGTCATGACCTTCACGGAAGCATCCACCTGAGCCGGGCTGGCATTTTCGAAATGCTCCTCGCCGAGGTCGGTGTTGTCGTTCTGGTCCATGGTCATGTTGGTCACGTCCGTAATGGCGAAGCCGGAGTAAGCGGAGGTGAGGCCGTGCTCATGCACGTCCAGACCGTCGATCTCGATATAGGCCGGTACACGGAGGCCGATGACCTTGTCGATGATCTTGAAGGCGATGAACATGGTGATCAGCACATAGGCTGCGATGGAAACGAAGCCCAGCAGCTGCACGGTCAGAAGATGTGCGCCGCCGCCGTAGAAGAGGCCCTTTTCCACGCCGTCGCCGCCGTTTGAGAAGAGACCTACGGCAATGGTGCCCCAGATGCCGTTCGCCATATGTACGGATACGGCGCCGACGGGATCATCAATCTTTGCAATGTTGTCGAAGAACTCAACGGAAAGCACCACCAGGATACCGGCTACGGCACCGATGATCACGGAAGCGATCGGAGATACGCAGTCACAGGAAGCAGTGATGGCCACGAGGCCGGCCAGGGCACCGTTGAAGGTCATGGACACATCCGGCTTGCCGTAACGGAACCAGGTGAAGACCATGGTCACCAGGGTAGCGATGGCGGCTGCCATATTGGTGGTCATGAAGGCATTGGCTGCAGTTGCTGCGGCATCGGCGTCAGCCATACCGGCAGTGGAACCGCCGTTGAAGCCGAACCAGCAGAACCAGAGAATGAATACGCCGAGGGCGCAGGCGGTGAGGTTATGGCCCGGGATGGCCTTGGCCTTGCCGTTTTTGTCATACTTTCCGATACGGGGTCCCAGCATCCAGGCACCGAGGCAGGCGATCAGGCCGCCGACCATATGCACCGCTGCGGAACCGGCAAAATCGTGGAAGCCCATCTGGTAGAGCCAGCCGCCGCCCCAGGCCCAGTGGCCGGTAATGGGGTAAATGATCAGAGAGATCACTGCGGAATAAACACAGTAGGCCTTGAAGTTGGTTCTCTCTGCCATGGAGCCGGATACGATGGTGGCTGCCGTAGCGCAGAACACGGTCTGGAAGATCACATAGCACCAGAGCGGCATGGTCTGGGGCACCACCGAGTTCTCTGCGGTGTAGCTGCCCAGAATCATGGGATCAAAGTGTCCCAGGATCGGATCCAGTCCGCCGAACATCAGGCCGAAGCCCACGAGCCAGTAGCAGGGTGTGCCGATACAGAAATCCATCATGTTCTTCATGAGGATATTTCCTGTATTCTTGGCTCTGGTGAGACCGGCCTCGCACAGCGCGAAGCCCGCCTGCATGAAATAGATGAGCGCCGTCGCGATCAGCACCCAGGTTACGGTTGATACGTTAATTTCCATAATTTTCTCCCCTTTTTCCATAACGTAAGCAACATTACCTGTCCTTCTGACCCAACTGGGCCGGAAGTAAACAAAGAAGGCTTTGCGTATCGCAAACGCAGCGATTTGTTGCGGAGCCTCCAGATAAAGCAAAAAAGGCGCCCGGACTCTCGTCCAGACGCCTTTGCCTATGTGCGGTATACTAGCGCAGAATAATACGGGCTGTCAAATTCCCTGTGGTTATGG
>CAVELT010000037.1:11248-13468 GCA_963616545.1 Dysosmobacter segnis
GTGCCGTCGCAGGGCGCCGTGATCTCCGCCAGGAGCTCCGCGTCCTCTGCGCTGTCGATCTCCGCCAGGAGCTGTCCCTTCTGCACCTGCTCGCCGGGATGCACGTGCCCATGGAAGAAGCCCGCCCGGGGCGCACGCACGGTGACAATGTCTTCGTCCTCCACGATGCGGGACTCTGCCGGCCGGAAATGGCTCTCCCCCTGCAGCTCCTCCGGTGTCACATCCCGAAGCAGACCCGTCTCCGCCATGAAATGCAGAATCGACGCAATGGCCTCCTTGCTGCTCTTCCGGTTCACGGTTTCCGTATTGGTGGTATAGAAGGAAAAGGCGTCTGTCTCCCAGATCTGCCAGTTGTAGTTGAGTGTCGTCGTATCAAAAGGACGGGGCTCCCGCACCATGATATAGGGAAGCCCGAACTTCTCCGCGAGCTCCGTGTTCTCAAAGCCCGTCTTCATCATCCGGATATGGGGCATGAAGGAGCCCTTCATGTAGAAGGAGGCAAACTGGATGCCCATCTGATAGTCCTTGATGCCCTCAAAGATGCCGGCCGCAATGCGCTGGGTGGTTTCTCCCTGATCATAGCCCGGGAACATGCGGTTGATATCCGTATTGTCGATGGACCAGAAGCGCTTCTTGATGTTGAGCGAGGCCGGATTCGCACAGGGAATCACCAGAATCTCCTTCCCCGGCACCAGCTTTCCCGCGTTCTCCAGCTCCCTCAGCCGGGACACGAGATGCGCTGCCGTATAGAGCTGCTGATATTCGTTGCCCCGCAGACTGCCCAGCACGCAGAGTGCCTTCTCTCCGCTGCCGAAGCGGAAGCCCTCTACCTGAAAATCTCCCCGGTACAGGGAGTGAAATGAATACACACTGAATTTTTCCATAGCTCCCCCTTACTGTCTGAGAATCCGCGCCAGGAGTGACCCCAGCTGCACCACCGGATACTCCCGGGTGGTGAACAGCAGACCGTCATGCTCTGCACATACCTCGTAAAGCTCCTGGCCGGAAAGCGGATCCACCAGTGCGCCCAGACGCATGCCCGCATAGACCCGGGTGCCGACCTCCTGCTCCTTGATGAAAATGCCGGAAACCGGTGCATTCAGGAAATCCACGCCGTCCGGCTGGTTGCAGACCAGGGGCTTCCGCACCTCGCCGTCCTCCCCGTGCCAGATGCCGAGCTTCCGCATGGTATGCAGTATCCCGTTCACGAGCTGATAGCCGTAACGCTTCGTGATGCGCATGCCCACGCCCATTTCCACCACCAGCGTCGGCGTATTCCGGCTGTTCAGGCTGTAGGCCAGCGTTGACTCCAGCACCGTGGCATTCTGGTGCACCCAGATGAAATCCACATTCATCATGGCCGCGTAGGGCAGGAGCCGCTTCTCGTGCAGCTCATTGATGCGGATCTGCGGCATTTCCGTCAGGAAAATGTTGCTGGCATGAATGTCCACGACGAGATCCGAGCCCTTGAGGTCCTGCAGAATCTCATCCGCGATGTGCTCGTTCATGTCGCCGTCCTCAGATCCGGGGAAGATCCGGTTCATGTCCAAATCGAAGCCCGGCAGTCCGCGCATGATGGTATCGATGCCCAGCGGATTCATGGCCGGGTAAATGTCTACGGTTCCCGTGAGCTGATCCGGCTCTGCCTGCAGACGGCGCGCCAGCTCATAGGCCACAAACTGGCCCTCCAGCTCGTCGCCGTGGACGCCGGTAACAATGGAGATCCGCTTGCCGCTGCCGTTCGCGATCCGGTTTTTCCGGATCATCAGGCTCTCGCAAACCGGAAGCTCCACACTTGTGATGGTCTCTATCATACTCCCCTCCTATTGCTGCATAACGATTACCGAAACCTGCTGGGTCTGGCCGGCGCTGCCCCGGAAAATGCCCTGGCTGATGCGGCAGTCTCCGTAATCCCGGCCGCAGGCGATCCGCACATGGTCGGCCGCCACCACACAGTCATTGGTGGGATCCAGCCCGTACCAGTACTCTCCCAGCGCGAGCTCCACCCAGGCATGGCTTTCGCCCTCGCCCCGCAGCATGCCGGTGACGTAGCGCGCAGGAATGCCCTTCAGCCGCAGCAGACTCAGGAAAATGTGGGCGTAGTCCTGGCAGACACCGGTTCCCTTCGCCATGGCCTCCTCCGCTGTCGTGCTCACATCCGTCGCACACTTCTGATATACGAAGTCACTGTGCAATTTCTGCATTGCCCGTACCGCCCAG